>NZ_CP061296.1:1500000-1711040 GCF_018687555.1 Polynucleobacter sp. MWH-P3-07-1 | reverse complement strand
GATCCAGTCTAACTTGAACCTGTTTGGGGCTCCTATTGTAAGTGAGCAGTCGCTTACATCATGTGTAAGTAAGCGTAGAGGCTGGATCCATGTTTTGAATTGTTGGGGCGAAAGCTCACGCGACAATACCCCAAGGGCGTTGTCCCAAAACCCTAATGGGGTTGGTAGATTTAGTGCGGGGGGAATTTGTAAGTTACTCATATTTTTGGAGGATCCATTGTAGCCATCTCCCAAAGTTATCCACAAGCAAGAAAACCGTGGAAATCCTGTGGATAACTTGTGAATAAAGCCAAAAATATCATTTAAATTAAGTCATTAGGTCAAAATCAGACAAATAATAGAGAAAACACCTATATATTTAGTGGCACAGGTTGACCTTTTGGCGCGCAAGCACGAAAATAGTCGGCTTTCCTAGGACCGATCATGAAAAGAACATACCAACCCTCAGTTACACGTCGTAAGCGTACCCACGGCTTTCGTATTCGCATGAAAACCAAAAGCGGGCGTGCAGTATTGAATGCTCGCCGTGCAAAGGGCCGCAAACGTTTGGCTGTGTAAGTTAGCCATTGAATAGCGCCAGGATTTCCGAGCTACTCAAAACACGCCCCAAGACTAGTTCCTATTGGGGTGTTTACTCAGCAACGCCCCTAGTCGACAGTCACCCAGATCTCGGGGCAGCAGTTGCTAAAAAACTGGCCAAGCGCGCAGTAGATCGTAATCGACTTAAACGTATGTTGCGCGAACAAGTGCGTAAGGCGCAGTCAAGTCGACTTAGTCTTGATGTGGTGGTCAAACTACGCGCACCCATTGGTCGCGGAACTCGCGGGCGACTCAGAAGCAAAGAAAAAAATTTGATACGTAACCAGCTTTTAGGTTTGGTCTGAATGCGAACTTCAAACGCCTTGGCCCTCCGTCTGGTGCGCCTATACCAAATTGCTTTAAGCCCCTATTTTGGTTCGCAGTGCAAGTACAGTCCAAGCTGCTCACAATATGCTTGTGATTGTTTTAAGAATTATGGTTTTTTCAAAAGCGCACGCTTGATTCTGTGGCGCATCTTGCGTTGCAACCCTTGGTCACACGGTGGCCATGATCCTGCGGTAAAACAAACATCTCCTACTTTAAGTGAAGCAAATGGACTTTAAAAAAACAATACTTTGGGCGGTTTTCTCCTTATCGGCCCTGATGCTCTACAACAATTGGCAGACCTATCAAGGGAAGCCTTCGCTTTTCTCAAGCGCCCCAAGCAAGCCTGTTGGTTCAGATCAGGGCGCCACTCAAAATAAAAGCGACTTACCTGCACCGGCTTCTAGTGGCCCCGCCAACCTGGCTAGCGCACTACCAAAAGAGAGCGTGAATCTAGAGCAGGGTGAAAAGTTTGTATTAGAAAATGACGTGATTCGCCTAGAAATCAGCTCAACAGGCGCCAATGTAATTGATGCCAAATTGCTTAAAGAGCTCAATGCGGATAGCAAGCCGGTTGAGTTATTTCAATACACGCCCTCACACAAATATTTTGCCCGTTCGGGTTTAATCGCCATCGGTAATCCTGACTTACCAAACCACACCAGCATATTTAAATTGCAGCAGTCAGGCAAGGACGGCTCTGGTAGACCATTTTTAGTTTTGGCTAGCGAGCGTAATGGCGTTAAGCTAGAAAAAACTTTTTTACTCAATCCAGGCAGTTATGTGATTGACGTTGGTCACCGCGTTACTCAATCAAACTCCAACCCAAATCCTTTGGTGCTTTATACCGAGATTGTTCGTGACGGTACCAGCGAGCCAAAGATAGGGCCATTTGGAGGCGCTTTCTCGGCCAGCACCTTTACTGGCCCAGCAGCCTATACAGAAAACGATAAATTCAAAAAAGTAAAGTTTGAAGATATTGAGAAGAACAAAGCAGAAGCGCCAAAGCAAATACCTGCCGGTCAGACTGCATGGGTGGCAATGGTGCAGCACTACTTTGCAAGCGCATGGATTCCTGGTGATCAGGTTGCGCGTGACATCTATGCTGACAAGGTGGATATCAATTTGTATCGAATTGGTATGCAAATTCCTCTTGGCACAATCGACAAGGGCACAAGCGTTGTAGAAAAAGCGCGCCTCTTTGTTGGTCCTCAAGAAGAAAAAATGCTTGAGGGTATTGCCCCTGGCCTAGAGCTTTTAAAAGACTATGGGTATCTGACGATTTTAGCCAAACCCATTTTTTGGCTCTTAGCAAAAATTCAGTCTTATGTTGGCAATTGGGGTTGGTCAATTATTTTGCTCACAATCCTCATTAAGTTAGCCTTCTTTCCTCTCTCAGCGGCAAGCTATAAATCGATGGCTCGCATGAAGGAAGTGCAGCCTCGTCTGGTTGCCATGAAAGAGCAATACAAGGGCGATCCACAGAAGCTGAACCAAGCCATGATGGAGATGTATAAAAAAGAAAAAATTAATCCAGTTGGCGGATGCTTGCCGGTCGTGATTCAAATTCCTGTTTTCATCTCGCTTTATTGGGTCTTGCTTTCTTCCGTTGAGACTCGTGGCGCACCATGGATTGGCTGGATTCATGACTTGTCTGTGCCAGATCCCTATTACATCTTGCCTGTTGTAATGGCGATCTCAATGTTCGTACAAACTAAACTAAACCCAACGCCACCCGATCCTATTCAGGCAAAGGTGATGATGTATATGCCGATTGTTTTCTCCATCATGTTCTTTTTCTTCCCAGCGGGCTTGGTTTTGTATTGGGTAGTAAACAACATGCTGTCGATTGCACAGCAATGGCAAATTAATAAATTGTTTGGGAAAAAACCGGGCGCCTAAAGGCCCACTGAGTTTCTGCATAGACAACAGCAATGATGACTCGTAAGCTGCCTATCATTGCTGTTGCTAGCGCCCCGGGCAAGGCTGGTGTCGGCGTTATTAGAATTAGTGGCACCAACCTTAAAAGCTTCGCCAGCAAGCTGTTGCAAAAACCGCTGATGCCGAGACAAGCAAGCTTACAGAGCTTCCGCGACGGACAGAACAATGTCATTGATCAGCTCCTGGCAATCTACTTTGAGGCGCCTGCCTCGTTCACCGGCGAGGATATTCTTGAGCTCCAATGTCATGGGGGCCCACAACTTTTAGAGTTGGTCATGAAGCGCTGTCTCGAAGTTGGGCGAGACATTGATCTGTGTATTGCTGAGCCTGGCGAGTTCACGCTGCGCGCCTACTTGAACGACAAAATGGATTTGGCTCAGGCCGAAGCGGTTGCTGATCTCATTGATGCGCAAAGCGAGGCTGCGGTTCGAAGTGCCGCACGCTCTCTACAGGGCGCATTTTCAGACGACATCAATGCATTGGTGGAAGAGATTACGCAACTGCGGATTTTGGTCGAATCCACCTTAGACTTCCCAGAAGAAGAAATTGAGTTTTTAGAAAACGCCCAGGCCAAACAGCGCCTACAAAAAGTACTCTCTAGTCTTGTGGCCTTACGCGCAAGCGCAAAGCAAGGAAAAATTTTGCGTGATGGGGTCCAGTTGGTTTTGGTGGGTGCGCCCAATGTTGGAAAGAGTTCCTTGCTGAATCGTTTAGCCGGTGAAGAAGTTGCCATCGTGACGCCGATTGCTGGCACCACTCGTGACCGAGTAAAAGAAAGTATCACCATCAATGGTGTGCCGATTCATATTATTGATACTGCTGGCCTGCGAGAGACCCAAGATGAAGTTGAGGCAAAGGGTATTGCGCGCTCTTGGGATGCCATTCGCATGGCAGATCTGGTGGTTTACTTAAAAGATCTTACTAATCCGGAAAAAGAGTCCGCAAAAGAAATTAAGCTCAAATCAGAAATCATTGCCGCTTTGCCTTCGAAGTGCCCAATTCTAGAAGTCCAAAACAAGGCCGATCTATTGCCTGCAAATGCTATTGGCGCCACTGAGACTTTGCAGATTTCTGCCAAAACCGGAGATGGTATCGAGGAGCTAAAGCACAGAATTCTTGAAATCGTTGGCTGGAGTTCGCCACAGGAGGGTGGAATCCTGGCGCGCCGCCGCCATTTAGACTGCCTAGATCGCGCCATGGAACATATTGAGAAATCAGAGCAGTTTGCGGTAAATGGCAACAATTCGCTGGAGTTATTCGCAGAAGAGCTCCGCTTAGCGCAAGATGAGCTAGGTAAGATCACCGGAAAACTCTTGCCAGATGAGCTCTTGGGCAAAATTTTCAGTCAGTTTTGTATTGGCAAATAGAGGGTTTGTTCTAGGCTGCTGGGGTCGTGAAATATGACCGAAATGTTAATATTGTTCGATCCAAAATTACCCCTCCATAAAGGATCACATGAGCACAGTTGATAACAGCCAGGTGAACGTAAATGCACCCACTTACGTAAAAAATAATCAATTAATTCAATGGGTTGCTGAAGTAGCAGCCTTAACTCAGCCAGATCAGATTCACTGGTGTGATGGCTCTCAAGCGGAATACGATGGGCTTTGCGAGCTTCTGGTTAAGGCCGGCGTATTTAAGCGACTCAATCCAGCGAAACGGAAAAATTCCTTCCTGGCTCTATCTGACCCAGATGATGTAGCTCGCGTCGAAGATCGCACATTTATTTGCTCTACCCAGAAGGAAGACGCTGGACCAACGAATAACTGGGTTGAGCCAACGGAAATGCGGGCAACCCTAAAGCCACTATTTGCTGGTTGTATGCGCGGCAGAACGATGTACGTAGTGCCTTTCTCAATGGGCCCTATCGGATCACCCATCGCCCATATTGGCATAGAAGTTTCAGATAGTCCTTATGTTGCTATCAATATGCGCATCATGACGCGCATGGGCAAGGCTGTTATTGAGCAACTTGGCGTCAACGGCGAGTTTGTTCCCTGTGTGCACTCTGTTGGCAAGCCGCTTGCAGCTGGTGAGAAAGATGTTGCTTGGCCAAATAACAAAACCAAGTACATCGTGCACTATCCAGAGACCCGCGAAATTTGGTCTTTTGGATCGGGCTACGGTGGTAACGCGCTACTTGGTAAAAAATGCTTTGCTTTAAGAATCGCCTCCAATATGGGCCGCGATCAAGGATGGCTTGCAGAGCATATGCTGATTTTGGGAGTGACTTCTCCAGAGGGAAAGAAGTTTCATATTGCCGCTGCGTTTCCATCCGCCTGTGGCAAAACCAATTTCTCCATGATGATTCCACCAAAAGGTTTTGAGGGCTGGAAAGTAACTACCGTTGGTGATGACATCGCTTGGATCAAGCCGCGCAAAGATACAGCTGGCAAAACCCGCTTGTATGCGATTAATCCAGAGTCAGGATATTTTGGTGTAGCACCAGGAACCAATCGCCAAACCAATGCAAATTGTTTGGACTCTTTAAACCAAGATGTGATCTTTACGAACGTTGGTTTAACAGATGATGGTGATGTGTGGTGGGAAGGTTTAACAGAAACCCCACCCGCTCATTTAATTGATTGGCAAGGCAAAGACTGGACTCCGGCAGACGGTGCAGCAGGACGCAAAGCTGCGCATCCGAATTCTCGCTTTACAGTTGCCGCAACGAACAATCCCGTGGTTGATCCAAAATGGGACGACCCAGAAGGCGTTCCAATTGATGCATTCTTGTTTGGTGGGCGTCGCTCAAACACAGTCCCCCTGGTAAGCGAAGCACGCGACTGGGTTGAGGGTGTTTATATGGCCGCCACCTTAGGCTCTGAAACCACTGCCGCTATTACTGGTCAAGTTGGTGTTGTGCGCCGCGACCCATTCGCAATGATTGCTTTTGCTGGATACAACATGAGTGATTATTTCCGCCACTGGTTAAACATTGGCAAGAAGTTGGAAGCAGATGGAGCAACGCTGCCAAAAATTTATTGCGTTAATTGGTTCCGCAAAGACGAGAATGGCAAATTTGTTTGGCCTGGTTTCGGAGAGAATATGCGAGTACTCGCTTGGATTTTAGGTCGCGTTGAGGGCAAAGCAAACGGCATAGAAACACCATTTGGTATTTCTCCAAAACATGCTGATCTTCACTGGAGTGGCTTGGACTATTCAGTCGACCAGTTTCAAAAAGCGATTGCGGTTGGAACAGAAGATTGGAAAAACGAGCTCAAACTTCACTCTGAACTATTTGCGCATCTCGGTGAGCGCTTGCCCAAAGAGCTTTTACTAACGCAAGCCAAAATTGAGGAACGTTTAAGCGCCTGAATTAGGGCGCTTAACAAAGGATTTGTGATTAAACCCCAACACCATGCCGTTGTGGTGATTGGGGCAGGCATTGCTGGTGCTGCGATCGCCAATGAGTTGATTGAGCGGGGGCAAACGGTTTGCGTGATTGATCAAGCGGCGGGCCCAGCTACTGGATGCTCCAGTCATGCCTTCGCAATTGCACACCCTCATGTTGGCAGAGGTGCCCCACGCTTACTGAGGCTTACTCGGATTGCTTTTTTGCTAGCAGAGGAGCGATGGGGTGCGACCTGGGATCAACACGGCATATTTCAACCCACTAAAAAAGATAAGGCATTTGATCGAGCTGAAGTCAGTGCGCATTTGCGCGCTCTTGAGCTTGATGAAAGTTTGGCAATAGCCTTAGATGAGGTCGACGCAGAGCGGATTTGTGGAATTAAACAAAGCGGGGTTTGGTTGCCACGCGGCGCATCTATGAGCCTTGCAGAGGCTAGTAAAAAATTGCTTCAAGCTCGCAGTGGACTCACAACGTGTTGGAATCAAGCCGCTGTTAAGCTGGAGCAAAGCAAAGACTCTTGGCTGTTGCTGAATAAAGAGAATGCAGTCATATGCAGCGCAGATAAAGTGGTGATCGCTGCTGGAGCAAATACCAAAGCGTTAATGGAAAGCCTGCAAGTACGTCTGCCATTAAGACCTGTGCGCGGACAGCTGAGTATTTTCTCGGTATCAGAAAAAAGCCCTTGGGCACAAGAGCTACCTGGAGTGGGCTTATCTGGAGACGGCTATTGCTTGCCTGCACGGGCGCCTCAAGATGGTCGGCGTCTTTGGATGGTTGGCTCAAGTTATGACGAGGGCGAAGATGATGCGCTTCCAAGAGAGAGTAGTGATCAATTTAATCGCGAACAAGCAAGGGCGCTCTTGAGCTTTGCACAAGGCAACTTAGCCGATCTAGAAAGTCATGGAAGCTTTGTGGGGATTCGCTGCGTGGCTGGAGACAGGCTGCCGATTATTGGTGCCCTTATTCAACGCCCCGGAATCTTTATGGCCAGCGCTTTTGGATCGAGGGGCGTGCTTTGGTCAGCCTTGTCAGCAAAGCTGATTGCTGCTCAGGTTTTGGACGATGCCGCTTTGCTAGCGCGCTTAGGCTTAACGGCGGATTTACTTGCAGCACTCGCTCCGGCCCGTTTTTTGGCTGGTGCTGCACCCTCAGCCTTGGGTGCCTTAGCCTCAAATTCAAAGCCGATTTTCCCATCCGCACCTAAAGCTAGGTAGGCCTTAAAGCCGCGACCCGTTCGATTCGATTTGAAGTTGCTTAGAAGGTCGGTTTTGCCTTCTTTCAGCAATTTTTGAACTTGTTCTGTAGAAATTTCCTGCTGAAGGACAACCTTGCCTGTTTTGAAGTCGCAAGTTTTGGCGGGACCTGTATTGTGCTCACAGAGGTAACGCATACCATCTTCATATACTGCGCCAGAACATTTTGGACATACACCCAAAGCTTGTCGTCCAGTGAAATCGATTGCTTCGGACTCATCTTCTTGGGAGTTGCCAAAGTCAAACTCTAACTTAAAGCCCGCGTTTGGATAATCTGCATCATCCTCAGGAATTTCACTCAATTTAATAATGGCCGCAAATGGTCGACCCATTTTGCTGCGAAAGCCCTGCAATGGCCCGATAGTTTTCTCTTTAAGCAGCTCTTCAACTTCGGGATATTCAAACGCGCGTCCACCAGGCGTTTTGCTGATGGTGAAGCCACATTTCTCACAAGCAAAGCGTCGATAGTTTTCTTTAACGGCGCCCTTGCAATGAGGACAAGGCGTTTGTAAAGTGGCATAGTCACCAGGAATGGTGTCGCTGTCATACTCTTTTGCACGCTTCACAATGCGTTGCGTCATTTGCGCAATTTCTTGCATGAAGGTGTCGCGGCTCATCTTGCTTTGCTCGATCAGCGCTAGTTTATTTTCCCAATTGCCAGTGAGATCGGGGCGCGTGAGCTCTTCCACATCGAGCCCGCGCAACAAGGTCATTAGCTGAAAGGCTTTTGCGGTTGGAATGAGTTCGCGGGCTTCGCGCACCATATATTTCTCTGCAAGCAAGCCCTCGATAATTGCCGCACGCGTTGCAGGAGTGCCAAGGCCTTTCTCAGCCATCGCTTCGCGCATTTCATCATCATCAACCCATTTGCCCGCACTTTCCATCGCAGAGAGCAAGGTCGCCTCAGAGTAGCGGGCTGGAGGCTTGGTCTTTAATGGCACCGCTGCAATAGATTCAGTCTGAACACTTTCCCCTTCTTTAACGGCAACCAATTCATCGTCGGCTTGATTGGCTTTTCCATAAACGGTTAACCAGCCTGGGTTAACCAAGACTCGCCCTTCCGTTTTGAAATGGTGTCCTGAGGTTTCAGTGATGCGCGTAGTAACACGAAATTCAGCAGCAGGATAGAACACTGCTAAGAAACGACGGACCACCAAGTCATAGAGCTTGAACTCGGGTTCGCTAAGTGTTTTTGGAGCCTCAAGCGTCGGAATGATTGCAAAGTGATCAGAGATTTTGCTGTCATCAAAGATGCGCTTATTAGGCTTAATCCAACCATAGCCAGCCTTATTCTTTGGATCCTTAGGGTCACCCTTTAATATTTGCTCAGCAAAAGGGCGCAGCTCTTGAGAGTGTGCTGCCAGATTCTCAATAGTTTGTTTAACGGTATCTAGATAGTCTTCAGGCAATGCTTTGGAGTCTGTTCTTGGATAAGTTAGAACTTTGTGTCTTTCATATAGGGCTTGTGCAAGACCTAAAGTATTCTTGGCTGAGAAACCAAAGCGCGCATTTGCTTCGCGCTGCAAGCTGGTTAAATCAAATAGTTGTGGTGCAAGCTGCGTTGCAGGTTTTGCTTCTTCAGTAACACTGGCTTTTTTGTCCCTACAGGCAGCAACAATACTTTGTGCGGCTGCCTCGCTCCACAGGCGGTTCTCACGGGCATCTGGCGCGGCAACATCTTTCTTAAATTTCGGATCAAACCAACGGCCTTCATAAACGCCCGCGGCGGCAATGAACTCGGCTTTTACTTCCCAATAATCTTTCGAGACAAACTTGCGAATTAATTCTTCGCGCTCAACCACAATGGATAGTGTTGGCGTTTGAACCCGACCAACCGTGGTTAAAAAGAACCCACCACTTTTACTATTAAAGGCAGTCATGGCGCGAGTGCCATTAATGCCAACCAACCAATCGGCTTCAGAGCGGCAACGCGCAGCATCAGCCAGGGGCTGCATTTCTTCATCACTACGAAGTTTTGCAAAACCCTCCCGAATGGCGTTCGGGGTCATCGATTGCAACCAGAGCCGTTTTACCCCTTGGGTTGCTTTGGCATGCTGAGCAATTAATCGAAAAATAAGTTCGCCCTCGCGGCCCGCGTCACATGCATTAATCAGTGCATTGATATCTTTGCGCTTAATCAGCTTTTGTAATACTTTCAGGCGGGATTCTGTTTTGGCAATTGGACGTAGATCAAAGTGCGGAGGAACTACTGGTAAGTTGGCAAAGGACCACTTGCCTCGTTTGACGTCATATTCTTCTGGGGCAGCAATTTCAAGCAGGTGACCCACGGCGGAGGAGACTACAAAGTCTGCACTCTCGAAATAATCTTCATGTTTTGTAAATCCCCCCAGAGCTTTTGCAATGTCATTGGCTACCGAAGGTTTTTCGGCAATGATCAGCGCTTTTGGGTGATCGACCCCAGAAGACTTTGAGCTAGTTTTGGTAGGTGCTTTAGCCACGCGTTTGCCTAAATTTGAGCTTAAAAGATGGATGGAATGGGGAAAAAAGACGACCAATTTAAACCAAAATGGACGCCAAGCAACTAATTACCCCTTTTTTATTATTAACCGATAAATTGCAAAAAGTCTAAATTACAGAATTTCTGAGCCTAATCAATAGGCAAACTCAAGGACAAACTACAAGAAAAGGACCTTTTTTGCCACTTAAATGGGGTTTTTCAATAAATCAGCTCCTCCAGAACTTCTTTTGGCGAACTTACCAGTTTTGCCCCTTGACCGATTAAATAGTGGCACCCAGCAGACAAAGGGCTATGAATCGACGAGGGGATGGCAAAAACTTCCCTGCCCAATTCCAGCGCAAGGCGTGCCGTGATGAGGGAGCCCGAGCGCTGAGCAGCCTCTACCACCAAAACACCCAAGGCCAAGGCAGCAATCAAGCGGTTGCGACGCGGAAAATGAAAGGCCCTGGGCCCGACACCCAAAGGCAGTTCGCTTAATAAAAGACCATTTCCCCAAATCTCTTTGGCGAGTGCTTGATGTTCAGGGGGGTAGGTAAGATCTAGGCCAGTGCCACAGATTGCTAAGGTTGGCCGGCTCAAACTAAGTGCTGCTCGATGTGAGACTCCATCAATGCCTTTAGCTAGCCCTGAAATTACCAGAAGACCCGAGCTTGCCAGAGCCTGAGCAAAGGAGTGGGCATTTCTAAGCCCCTCTTGACTAGGGGCTCGAGAGCCGACAATTGCCACCATCGGCAAACTCAGCAATTCAACTTTTCCAGCTATATAAATAGTAGGAGGAGGGTCTGCCAAGTCAAGCAAGCGTTTAGGATAATTGGGGGCGCCCAAAGATAGACGGTGAATTTGTGCGGAGCTCGGTTTGTTTCTCATCTAGCCATTTTGATTCTTGAGAAAATTTCAGCAATCAGCCAATTCGGATTGGTCTGTTAGATAATTCAGATATGGCCTTATTACCCGTCCTTTGCTACCCAGACCCCCGCTTACATAGGCGGGCTAAACCTGTTGATAAGGTCGATGGGCGCATCAAGGCAATTGTTAGGGATATGACAGAGACCATGTACGAAGCCCCTGGTGTTGGCTTGGCTGCTACGCAAGTGGATATCCATGAGCAAATCATTGTGATTGACGTTTCTGATGAGCAAAATGAATTAATGGTGTTCATTAATCCCGAGCTTGTGTGGACTAGCCCAGAAAAAAAATCTTGGCGCGAGGGGTGCCTCTCAGTGCCTGAGTATTACGATGAAGTGGAGCGTCCTGCCAATATTCGTGTGAAAGCGCTCGATATCCATGGCAAACCTTTTGAATTAGAGGCAGATGGTTTGCTTGCGGTATGTCTCCAGCACGAGATGGATCACCTACAGGGAAAAGTTTTTGTTGAGTACCTATCCCTTCTCAAGCGTAACCGCATCTCTCTCAAAATGAAAAAGCGCGCTAAAGAGTTAATGGAGCAGCGCTAAACGCATCCAATGAAAATCGTCTTTGCTGGAACCCCTGAGTTTGCAGCTCAAGCAATGCGCGCTATCGACGCAGCAGGCCATCAAATTGTTTTGGTGATGACACAACCAGATCGTCGATCCGGTAGGGGAATGCATTTGCATGCGAGCCCAGTCAAGACGCTCGCAATCGAAAAAAATATTACTGTGTTACAGCCGAGCACACTAAAGCGAAATGCTGCAGACCCCGATAAAAAAGCAGAGGCTGAAAGTGCCTATCAACAGCTTGCCCAGCTTGAATTTGATGCGATGGTAGTGGTTGCTTACGGCTTGATCTTGCCACAAGATGTTTTAGATCTTGCTGAGCAAGCGGGTCGCTTTGGTTGCTTCAATATCCACGCCTCTCTCTTGCCGCGTTGGCGGGGTGCCGCCCCGATTCAAAGGGCAATCGAGGCTGGCGATCACACCACCGGTGTGTGCATTATGCAAATGGATGCCGGTCTTGATACGGGTGATGTTGTATTAATGGATGAGCTCAAAATCGCTCACGATGAAACCAGCGCCACTTTGCATGATCGTCTCGCAGAGCTAGGTTCGAGACTGATTGTCAAAATCTTAAATGCTTTGGATGCTAAACAGACTTTGATCAGAATTCCTCAGGCAGAGTTTGGTGTTAGCTATGCAGAAAAAATCCTCAAGAGTGAGGCCGAGATTAATTGGCGACTTGGTGCGATTGAAATTGATCGACGCATTCGTGCTTTCAACCCCTTTCCTGGCGCGAGCGCAAGCCTAGGTGGTGAGCCTATCAAGATTCTGAATTCTGCTTTGCCAGAAGAAAGAATCCAAAGACAGTCAGCGACCCCTGGCCAAATAATGGGCGCATCTAAAACGGGTGTTTATGTTCAATGTGGAGACGGAGTTGTTGAGTTGACCGAGGTTCAACGCCCTGGTGGAAAAAAAATGAACGCTAAACTTTCCCTTCACGCGCAGTTAGAGCAGAAAGAAGCGAGCCAGTTTGACTGAGCGCCCAGTAAGTCACAATTTGCCTTTGTCAGAGGCAATCACGATCGCAGCCCAAGCGCTTGGCGAAGTCATGCACGGCAGGTCTTTGGGGGAGGTGCTTGAGCAACTCAGTGCACAAGAGCGGCCCATCGTGCAAAGCCTCACTTTCGATGCTTTGCGCAAATGGACTAGTTCACAAGAGCTGATTAAAGAATTTGTACCCAAGACGCCTCCTCCCGAGACAGCCCATCTCTTGAGCGTAGCGATTGCACTATTTCTTCATGGCGAGCAGAAGGCCTATGCCGCGCACACAATAGTGGATCAGGCCGTAGAAGCTTGCGGACAGTACGACAAAACGCTTTATGCCAAGGGAATGGTCAATGCAGTCTTGCGTAAGGTAAGCCAAAAACTTCAGGCTGTTGTCGACAAGGGTTATGCGCCTGATCCAATCTCTATGTATTACCCAGCATGGTGGCGCGCAAATCTCAAGAAGTCTTATCCCAAAGAGTGGCAAGCGATTGGTTTTCAGCAAGCACAACGTGCCCCATTAATACTGCGAGTAAATGAGCGCCAACATACGCGCGATCAGTATCAAGCGATGTTGTCCCAGGTAGGCATTGCTTCAAAAACGATTGATACGCTGGCAGGCATCCCGCTACCGTCAGCGTTGATCTTAGAAGAGGCTGTGCCTGTCTCAGACTTGCCTGAGTTTTACAGTGGCGCCGTTTCGGTTCAGGATGCTGGCGCTCAATTGGCCGCGATATTGTTAAATCCTCAAGCAGGCGATTTGATCTTGGATGCGTGTGCAGCCCCTGGCGGTAAAACTGCTCACTTATTAGAGTTGGCCGATGCAGATGTAGTGGCCCTCGAAATCGATAAAGAGCGCCTTACCAGAATTGGCGGAAATTTAGATCGTCTACGCCTGCATTCCGAGAGGGTGCAGATTTTGCGGGGCGATGCCTCTCAACCCTCTTGGTGGGACGGCAGGTCTTTTGACAAAATCTTGCTTGATGCCCCTTGCTCAGCCTCCGGCATTGTGGCCCGCCATCCAGACATCCCGTTTTTACGACGCGCCTCGGACATTGCTCAGTTGCAGCAAAAACAGCAAGGCATCCTAGCTCAGGCCTGGAAGATGCTTAAGCCCGATGGCGTGCTTTTGTATATCACCTGCTCTATTTTTCCTGAAGAGGGCGAAGATCAGGCTAAATGGTTTGCAGCGGAATACCCCAATGCGTTACGATTGAGCGCTCCGGGGCAGATTCTGCCGTCCGCTACAAATGATGGTTTTTACTATGCCTTGTTTAAGAAAAATGGGTCATGAGTCAAAGCATTAAACAATTGCTTCTCTGCATATTATTGGCGCTAGGTTTGTGTGCGAGCGTTGCCTATGCTGAGGGAATCAAAATCAAATCAGTCGAGTTGGAGCGGGCCGATAACGACTGGCTACTCAATGCCACTTTTCAAATTGAACTATCCCCAGGCCTGGAAGACGCAGTTCAAAAAGGGGTGGTTTTATATTTTCAAACCGAATTTGATTTAACCCGTTCGCGCTGGTACTGGTTTGATGAAAAATCGATTTTGGCCCAAAAGCAAGCCCGACTCTCTTATCAGCCCCTCACCAAGCAGTATCGAATTTCCTCTGAGGGATTTACCTTTTCTGCGCCCACTATTGTAGAGGCGTTGCAAGTGATCGGCAGCATTGGTGGCTGGCGTGTGTTTGACAACGCGCAGATTGATCCGAGTAAGTCATATACAGCCGACTTAAAAATGGCGTTGGATTTAAGCAAGCTACCGAAGCCCTTCCAAGTCAACGCCCTCAATAATCGCGACTGGAATGTGAGCAGCGAGTGGCTTCACTTTCCGTTCAATCCATCGGGACAAAATCTGATTCAGCGATGAAGACGACACTGAATTCATTCGTTCCCAGGTTTTCCCAAAAAGAAATTTGGAAAGGGCGCATTCTTCCAATTGCAGCAGGGCTGATTGGCACATTTGCATTGATTTTATTAATCATGCTTTCGCTTGCATCATCCAATACACAGTTTTTCGATAACTACTTTATTTGGCTTTACGCTGCCAACATCATTATTGGGGCAAGCTTAACTTTGGTGATAGTGGTTTTGGTGGTCGTGATTGCAGTACGTTGGCACAAGGGCCGGTTTGGTACAAGACTGATTGCTAAGTTGGCCATGATTTTTGGTTTAGTGGGTGTAGTGCCAGGTTTGATTTTGTACGGCGTATCTTTGCAGTTCGTATCGCGCAGTATTGAAACTTGGTTTGATGTACAAACCGAGTCCGCCCTTGAGGCCGGTCTGGAACTGGGTCGTGCAACCCTGAGTAGCTCGCTCAATGAATTGCAAGATGAGGGCCGTATTGTTGCGGATCAAATTCAGCGCTTGCCCAATAATGCGAGCCCTGCAGAGCTTACCCTGCTCTTATCCCGAATGCGGGACCAATTTGGTATTCAAGAAATTACGATCTTCAATGGCCGTCAAATGATTGTTGCGACAGCAGCCTCCGGCGCTCTCGAGGCGCATGCTGCGGCGCCTAGTCCAGAGACGATGTCGCAAGCCTCTAAAGTTAATGGTAGCGCTTATATAGATGAGCCCAATAACTCTGATGGATCACAGGCTTACCGTTTGCGGGCGATCGTTCCTTTGGTCAAAGAGCGCACCGGCAACAGCCACGGCTTCGGACTTAATCTGCAGTATCAAAAAGAATTTTGGTATCTCCAGCTCATTAAGACGGTACCTGAGGCCATCAGTAAAAATACTATTGCAGTCCAGGCGGCTTATACCGATTACCAAGAAAAATCATTAGGCCGCTCTGGTCTGAAGAAAATGTTTGTGGGCACGCTGACGCTCACACTCTTTTTTGCATTATTCGTGGCGGTGGTCTTGGCCCTGTTGCTAGGTCGGCAATTGGCTCGCCCCTTGTTGATGCTCTTGCGAGGAACGCAAGCTGTTGCACAGGGAGATCTTTCTCCAAAGCCTGAGTTAGATACGGGCGACGAACTGGGAATGTTGACAAGGCAATTTAATGTGATGACACGACAGCTTGCTGATACCCGTAAGTCTTTGCAAGAATCCAAGGCCTTTTTAGAAACTGTGCTCGGAAATTTAACAGCTGGGGTCTGTATTTTTGACAAGCATTTCAATGTTGTCTCGAGCAATGCGGGCGCAGATCGCATTTTTCGCCAAGATTTAACGAAGTTAGATGGCAGAGCCTTGAGTGAAATCCCGGTATTGGAGGAATTTGAGCAAGCCATTAAAGAGGGCTTTGCTACTATGAAGCTCAGTATTGCTGCTGGAGGCGATGCAGCTTCAGTCAATCTAGAAGAGGTGGCCCCTGTATGGCAAAAGCAAATTCAGCTCCACGCAACCAATGAATATGAAAATGAGCTGGGCGTGACCCTTTTTGTTAGGGGAACCGAGCTGGCACCCGATTTAAAGATGGTGGTATTTGATGACATCACCGATGTTGTCAGTGCTCAGCGCTCGATTGCTTGGAGTGAGGTGGCCAGACGTTTAGCCCACGAAATTAAGAATCCACTCACTCCAATTCAGCTCTCTGCAGAGCGCCTGCAACATAAGTTGGCCGGTAGCTTAACTCCCGAGCAAGAAGAAATGCTGAACCGCAGTACTGACACCATCATTGGCCAAGTGCGCGCCATGAAAGAGATGGTGAATGATTTTAGGGATTTTGCGAAGACACCTGCACCACAATTAAAGGCGGTATCCATTAATGCGCTCACCCAAGAGATTCTGGGTCTTTATGAGGGCAGCCCATTGCGCGTCATACTAGATCCACACTGTCCAGATATTATGGGTGATCCTACTCAGCTCAGACAGGTTATTCATAATCTATTACAGAATGCGCAGGATGCAACTTTAGAAGGCAGTCATCAAAATGAACCCGTTCAAGTTAAAACTGAGTTGGTTCCTTATGGAGAGGCTAACGGCATAATGCAAAATGCAGTGAGACTGACAATAAGCGATTCTGGTTCTGGATTTCCAGCTAAGATATTGGCAAGGGCATTCGAGCCCTATGTAACAACCAAGAGTAAAGGTACGGGATTAGGATTGGCTGTGGTAAAGAAAATTATTGAAGATCATTTTGCCAAAATAGAAATCCGGAATCGCATGCAGGGAGAAGAAGTGATTGGTGCAAAAGTATCCATTTTGTTTATGAACCTAGCAAAAGAGGCGGCGTAATCATGGCCAGCATTTTGGTAGTTGATGATGAAATGGGTATTCGCGAGTTGCTCAATGAAATCCTGACAGATGAAGGTCATACGATTTATGCTGCTGAGAGTGCGGCACACGCTCGTAAAATTCGTGAACAGATGCGTCCCGATTTGGTGCTGTTGGACATTTGGATGCCAGAAACCGACGGTATTACGTTATTAAAAGAATGGTCCAAAACGGGCCAACTCACAATGCCAGTAGTGATGATGTCTGGGCATGCCACGATTGATACCGCGGTAGAGGCAACCCGTATTGGGGCGCTCAACTTTCTAGAAAAGCCCATTGCGCTTCAAAAGTTACTCAAAACGGTCAACAAAGCCTTAGAAACATCACCAAAATATGTTGAGCCAGAGCAGGATAAGGTCACTCAGTCCATCGCTCCCGCTCCTAAAGTGAATTCGCCAGAGCCTATCCCTTCAAGTCAGCCGGATGGTGAATACATCAGTGGCATTGCCAAAAATTACTATGACCTACCCCTCAGGGAGGCTAGGGATTTATTTGAGAAAGCTTACTTTGAGCATCAGATGCAAATGATGGGCGGCAGTATGACCAAAATTTCCGAGTACACGGGTCTTGAGCGAACCCATCTTTATCGCAAGCTCAAAGCCCTCGGAATCGATACCTCTAAAAACAAGGGCGAGGCATAAGCTTCAATCCCTCGTTAACTAAGCAAATAGTTTGTCGTAGGCGGCCAATAGACTTTGATGCATTGCGCTAGCCTCCATATTCTCGCCAAGATCCTCAAGACCAAAGAAGCATTCATCTCGATGAATCAAGGCTTTGGCTTGGCGCAATACTTCTGCTCCATATAAAAGCGCTAGTGAGTTCTCGTAGGCAGCGGGATTATCAAACTGAAGGTAATTTTCAATACAGCGATAGACTAGTCTGCGCGCAGGATTCATCTGCTTGTAGTGATGAATCCAGTCACAGCCTTCAAGCACGGCTTCTTTATCGCCCACAGCGAGAGCCAGTAAGGTTTTTAATTCACCAATCCGCAATTCTTTCCAGGTAGTACCCACCGGGATGGCTAGCCCTAGAATTTCCCAAAGCGGCCGCTCATCATTCAGATTGAGCGTTTGCAGGTCGGCCAGTAGATTTTTGGCTTCCGCTTCACTTAAACCAGATAACCTTACTAGTGCTGGACGAATCTGATTGCCAACACTGTTGTTTTCCCATTCCAAATCTTCAACAGGATAAATCTCAGACATACCTGGCACCAGAATACGGCAAGCATAAGCGCCTTGCTCTGGGAAGTCAGCAACGTACGCATCGCATCCATCTTTTTCGAGGCGCTGACAAAGCCAGTGGTAATCCTCTTCCGTAGTGGAGCTAAAGTTCCAATCTACAAAAGGAAAGTCAGGTTTATTGCTTAAAAAGTTCCAGCTGATAACACCACTCGAATCAACAAAATGAATTTCCAGATTGGATACCGAGTTAATTTCATCCATATCAAAGCCTGGCTCTGCAAAGTTCTCCAGGGCATCCAAGGCGCGACCTTGTAAGAGTTCTGTTAGAGCTCGCTCCAGTGCAATTTCAAAACGGGGGTGGGCGCCAAAGCTAGCAAAACAACCCTGATCCTTTGGATGCAATAAGGTCACATTCATCACGGGATACTCTCCGCCAAGCGAGGCATCTTTAACCAAAATACCAAACCCAGCTTCACGCAAGCCTTTAATGCCGCTCGCAATTTTGGGGTAGCGCGCAATTACTGCCTCTGGCACATCGGGTAGACAAAGCCCCTCACTAATGATGCGATATTTAATATGCCGCTCATAGATTTCTGAAAGCGCTTGTGTGCGTGCTTCCATCATGGTGTTGCCAGCAGACATGCCGTTGCTGACATACAAATTTCCAATAATATTGACAGGCATCCAAGTGACTTCACCATCGCGAAGGCGAGTGTAGGGCAAAGCACAAATACCACGCTCTACATTTCCAGAGTTGAGATCAACTAATACAGAACTATCAATCACGCCATCAGGGTTATAAAAAGAATGTAATTCTGGATTGAGTAATTCGCTTGGCCATGAACCATCGCCGTGAGGAAACCATCGTTCTTGAGGATAGTGAACAAACTCGGCCTCACTTCTTTTCTTGCCTAGATAAAAGTGAGTCCAGAAATAATGGGTGCCCAGTCTTTCAAAAAACTCACCAAACGCACTGGCTCGAGCAGCTAATTCAGTTGCACCCTTGCCGTTGGCAAATAACATGGGGCAATCTCGGTCCTTCACATGGGTAGACCAAATGCCTTCTACTGGATTCAGAAGAGAGGATTCATTGAGAAAGAAGCCCCGCTCAGCCAACTTTTGCTGCATAGTGGTGATCGTCGATTCGAGTGATGCGTCTTTGCCGGGTATAAAGCTTTGTGTAGTCATCACCCATTCTAATGGGGCTGAAAAGACCTATCTGACATAGAGGAACTGGCCATAATCAATAGGCACTTAATGAATTTATTCAAAACCAAGCCCAATTCGTTATAATTCCGAGTCTTGGCCTGGTAGCTCAGTCGGTAGAGCAGAGGATTGAAAATCCTTGTGTCGGTGGTTCGATTCCGCCCCGGGCCACCAAGAATCTCAATAGCCCACTTGTTGGGCTATTTTTATTAGAAGTCCTCAATGGCGCCTCTACCTTGCTATTAGCGTAGTCGGTCACTTTCCATAGAGTCAATCCGTCAATCAGGATGCCACCACTCTGGCTCTAGATTGGGATATCAGGATCATCAAATGTCCTTTAAAAGGACAAGCCAATTATTCATCCCTGCGTCAGTCGATGTTGTTTTAAACGACAAATATATTTAGGGATTACAGTAATTGCACTTTGATGGATCCGCCTTGATTTGATCCAGCAACATTTCTTCTTTTTTGTACGCACACTTTACGCATGACCATACATTAGCTATTGGCAGATTTGTTGGCGCTTCACAGCAAGAGCATGGTAAGCCCTTCTTTCTTTCTGTGATCCAGAAGCCAGGCGACTCACACTCTGGGCATACAGAATTCATCTTTCTTGAGAGATCTTGTGTAGCCTTCAATATGTTAGACATACGCGTGGGATTGGTATGTGCTCTTAAATCATTCTCTACAAATACATTTCCCTTTTTTGAAAGGTTAGTTGCCCAATCGAACGCTTCTTTCAAAGACTCAAGATCTTTGATTCCTTTACGACACTCTGGGTGATATTCATCATCAGGTCGAACGACTAATTGATGGGTAGTAAATTGTGCCTCTGAAAGAAGCGCATTTAATTCATCCCAACTTGATACTTGCCGGCTGGTACTTTGAGCTTGCCCGCCAAAAAAACCAATAACTTCAAGTTTGCGTATGTCATCTATTAAAACTACTAACTCGTAATTCCAAGGAAGCATGCCCGTATAGGGATCATTATCAAAAGCACCTTCGCTGGCAATGCCAAGCATAGAACCTGATAATTCCATTCCAACCCTAGCCTTTTTTCTGGCGGCATCTAGTTGGGAGCCATATCTTGGAATATCTCTAGTAAAGGTACCTAGTTCGTCTGTGTCATACCCAGAGATATGGACAACTTCTAAGCCATTAGAGTCAAGGAGTTGTGGACAAATGACCGACTCTTTGCCATGTTGAGTTAGCAAACTCGCCTTAAGTCCAGAGTAGGGTTTTGGATGAATTGGCATTTTATTTGGATGTTTTTAAACAAAATATTTGGCTACTGCGCTATAGATTGGAATGCCTAAGATAATATTTAAAGGGAAGGTGATGCCAAGGGACATGCCCATATACAGGGCTGGACTTACCTCGGGCATGGCATGGCGTAATACTGCTGGAACCGCAATATAAGAAGCGCTTGCCGCCAAAATCATCAAAAGGATCGTATCTCCCAGAGAGATATGAAATACATGGCATAGACTTAAGGCAATCATGGCATGGGTAGGTGGCGCGATGAAGGCATAAGCTAAAGTCACCGAAGGCTTGCCTTTGAGTTCCCCTAAACTCTTGGCGGCAAGCAATCCCATATCGAGCAAGAAGAATGCTAATAAACCCTTAAATAAATCAATCGAAAAGGGCGCCATGACTTTATGGCCCGAATCACCTGATATGAGCCCTACTACTAAGGCTCCTAATAAGAGTAGTTGCCCACCATCAGTAAATGATTCGTGAAGTATCTTGCCCAATGAAGTGTGGCCACTGGCATTGCCTGAGCGTTGTTGACGAATTCTGTTGGCAAGAATGATGGCGATGATGATGGCGGGCGACTCCATGAGGGCCATTGCCGCGGCCATGTGTCCGCCATAACTAATACCGCTTTGATCTAAGACCTGTGTAGTAGTAATAAAAGTAACCGCACTAATAGATCCGTAAGTAGCGGCAATCGCGGCGGCATCCAGTTTATCTAGTTTGTATTTAAGACAGTTGTAGCCCAATAGCGGAATGGCTATTGCTAAAGTGATCGCCAGACCAAGGCTAATAGCAATCTCAGGAGTAAAGCCTGATTTGTTTAAAGCAAATCCACCTTTTAATCCCAGAGCCATCAGTAGATATAGCGAAAGAAATCGAGAAATGGGCTGTGGAATTTCTAAATTGGATTTCACTAGGCCCGCAAAGATGCCGAAGATGAAAAAGAGGATGGTGGGATCTAGCAAGATATTCATAAATTGTCCTTTGAAGCGATCTTAGGGAAATTTATATGTAAAGTAAAATCGATATTAATACGTTTATATATAGGTAAATGCTGATGAATATTACTTTTAGGCAGTTAAGACTATTTCTCGCTCTTGCTGAGACTGGAAGCGTTAGCGCGGCCGCTCGCATGGTTCATGTTACCCAACCAACGGCCTCTATGGGCTTAAAAGAAATTACGGATGCCGTTGGAGTGCCCCTCTACGAAGTGGTAGCCAGGAAAGTACATTTAACGCAAATGGGTCATGAGTTGGCTAAGACGGCTCGTGCGATTTCTGGGGAGTGGGATTCTTTCGAACAGCAAGTTAATAGCGTCAAAGGGTTAACACGAGGAAAGTTAAAAGTAGCAGTGGTAAGTACCGCTAAATATTTCATTCCCAGAATATTGGGAACTTTTTGTGCGAAGTATCCTCAAATCGATATTTCTCTAGAGGTGCTCAATCGTGATGGTGTAGTGAAAAGATTGGAAGAAAACTTGGATGATCTTTACATCATGTCCCAGCCACCACTTCATCTCGATATAGAAGATGAAGTGTTTATGCCCAACCCTTTGTTATTAGTTGCCCCAAAAGATCATGCTTTTGCCAAAAAAAAGAATATTGATATCAGTGCGCTTAAGAGTGAAAAGTTTATTTTTAGAGAAAAGGGCTCTGGTACAAGAATGGCAACGGATGCTCACCTTAAGCGACTAAAGTTCAAGCCTGATGTTAGGTTAGAGCTAGGGAGCAATGAGGCAATTAAACAGGCAGTTATAGGTGGTCTCGGTATCGCAGTTCTATCCAAGTATTCTCTTGGTGATAAGATTGACCAAGAAGAGGTTGCCATATTGAAATGTAAAGAATTTCCTATTGAATCAAGCTGGCACCTTGTGAGTCCCAAAGGCAAAAAGTTATCTCCAATAGCCACAATCTTTAAGAAGCATCTATCTCAACAGGCTAAAAGCTGGAAATAGAGTCAGGCATCCTGGACCCTGGTCGATTCCGCTACTGGCCACCAAGAAACATCAAAACCACCTTCGGGTGGTTTTTTCTTTTGAGCAGATAGGGAGATTCAAGCCCCTATTGCTCCATTAGTAAATAAGCTATATCTATTAGCTGTCATAGAGAGTATTGTGAGGGCACATCAAGGCTGATAACTGTTACAGCACTTGATTTTTTCTCTTCCCGTAACAGTCGTCCTCTCTGGCGAATCAGAGTAGGTCTCATCCCTCTTCAGAAATTCTCGTTATGAAAATGAAACTTGCGTTGGCAAGTTTGCTGGTATTTGTATTTTGCGAAAGTGTATTTGCTCAGGTAACTATTAATACCTCGGGTGGCGGCGGAGCTGTAACGACAACCAGCAGTCCAATCAATCAGGCAATTGGAGGGTCCAATAATGCTCAAGGTGGACTTGGTGGATCTGGCGGCCTAGGCGGCTCAGGAGGTCAAGGTGGAACTTCCTCAGCTTTAGGTGGTTCAGGAGGTCAAGGTGGAACTTCTTCGGCCATAACTGGATCTTCTTCCTCTAGTGGCAATACTTCGGGAAACACCACAATCAACTCAAATTATTCTGCGCCAAAAATTCCTGTAGCCACTGCCTATGCTCCGTCGAATTTTCCGACAGCACCTTGTATGGGGTCTTCCTCTGTTGGGGCATCTGGTGTGCTACTGGGTTTTAGTGTGGGGTCTTCTTGGGAGGCAACCGAATGTATGATTTTTGAGGCGGCAAGGTCATTTGACCAAGCGGGAATGAGCGAAGATGCTTTGGCAATTAAATGTACGAGTAAGTATTCAGCCGCGGCCCCGAGTTGTATCAAATTACTTCAGCAAAAAAATGATCCCCGAATAGATAGCTCACAAATCATTCAATATCAGCAACCTATAAAAGTAGATACAAAACTTATACCTTTGAGAGTTTTAATTGAAAGCATTGATTCTGTAACTGGCTTTAAAACCACAATAGACACTAGAGATGCTTTTAAGCATTAAGCGGTAACTAATTCTCTAGAACTAGAGTCAGGCATCCTCTGCCCTGGTCGATTCCGCCCCGGGCCACCGCCAACAAGAATCTCAATAGCCCACTTGTTGGGCTATTTTCTTTTGGGGCTTGGCAGGCGTAGATGCCATTAGAGCCGGATATCCCTATATAGAAATGTCCTTTAAAAGGACAAATCAATTTCCCATCCCTGCGGTAGTCGATGTTGTTTAAAACGACAAATTCAATAAGTCCCTAAAATTCACCAATGAAATGGATTTTTTCTCTAACGCTGGCTTTGCTCCTATCTCAAGGCTATGCTCAAGAGAACGCAAATCCTTATGATGTTCAGGTTAACGTAAGTCCAATTGAGGGGCGTTTTCAGATTCAAGCAAGTTACGTTGTTCCAATAGACATCTGTAATGCCTTCTCCTTCATCACCGCATATGAGGGAGCAAAAAATATTCCCGGAATACTCGAGTCAAAAGTAATCTCTAGGGCGGGCAATAAGGTTCGGGTTTATAGGGTCATCGAAGAGAATGTCTTATTTTTTCCTATTGAGATGAAATCTACTGTTGAATATACCGAGACACCAAATCGACTATTAACGTTTGAGCAAATCAGTGGAGACACAAAGTTTTATAAGGGTAGCTGGAGATTGACTTCAGACAAGGTCAATACGAGTTTTAAGTATGAAGCAATAGTAGAGCCCGACTCATTCATTCCATCCGCCGTGATTGAGTATTTCATGAAAAATAGTATTCGCGGACGATTTGAGTTAATGGCTCAAAGAGCGTCTCAACATAAGGCTGTTGAAAAGCTGGCTTGTAAATAGCTCTTACGACTTGGTCAATCTCGTTTAAAACGACATCACTAATTAAAGCTCAGTGAGGCTATGAGTTTAATCACCCAATTGTCACTATTAGCCGTGACACCTTTACCAATACCAAAGTTAAACGATGACTTGCCATGTTTGGCATCCATGACCAGATAGGCAGTATGGGGCTGTTGAGAGATGTTGTATAAACTTTTATTAGGCAGGTTATCTCCGTAGTACTCCATACCAACATCAACGGCATGCGTTAGCTCATAAGCCACTTTAGCTGACGGCGAAAATGTAGCTGAGCTATTTTTATTTAATGTCACATCAACGCTTGGGTTGATGGTAAATCTCCAGTCTTGAAGTTGAAGTGCCAAGATAGGAGTTAATTCATAAAAGGTGGTTTCTGTGCCGCCTACATCTTTGATGTAATTAATCTCATTCTTCACCCCGTAGTGCCATAAGCCCTCCTCATCATGAGTTGGAATATACATATGACTTATCTTGCCACCGTTAACATAGCTCACGCCGTTGTAGTTGCTCAAGTAGATGTTGGCACCAATCTCACTTTTTTCAGTAATACCATAGCTATACTCAAGCCTAGTTTGAAAGACATTTGACTTTAGGCCTTGGGACGCCGGAGCTTGAAATAAGTTTGTTTCTACTTCAAAAGCAGATTCTTGATATTCTGCAATGAGCTCGTCGTGAACCTTAATCTCAAAAGGTGCCGCAAATACCATGCTACTGAAGTAAAGCAAATAAGGCGCTAACTTGAGGGGCTTAAGTGAATATCGCAAAAGAGACATTTCGGCACTATAAAGGATCAATGCGATTACATTTCAATGTGGGCTCTTAATCCATAGAAATTAACTGGCCCACGATCTGCGTTGTATCCAGGATTTGCGATACGCTGATAGTCGGCAGATAGCGACAGACTCTTATATACATTCCAGCTGTAGAAAGTTTCAAAGATTTGTTCTTTCTTATAGTTGAGTCTGCCATCGCCAATGAACATCGTTACACCACCTTTTTGTAGGTAGCTAATTTGTTGTGATGAGATTCCATTGAGTGCCGCACCAATTCCAATAGTGTCTTGTGGTCTTCCCCAGCCAGCACCTTTAATGGATAGGCCGCCAGATAATGAATTGCTGATATCTGTAAATGCTTGCGTTTCAGTTTGGCCATTATTCCAACTCCACCTTCCAAAGGCGCCAATATTTTCTGTAATTGCTTGCTCGCCATTTAATGCGTAGCCCCATTTAGTTTGATATCCATATCGTGTGCTTAAGATGTCTGGAGTGGTATTGGTCTGTTGGCCAAAATTCATCGCATTGTTATAGGTAGACATGATTCCGCGATTTTGAAAGACTAGAACTCGAGCCTTACCAGCTTGTCCATTAATCGTATGAAGGTGAGTTATCTCGGCTGTATTGCCGAACTGCTGTGTGAGGTCATAGTCTAGTGCTAATGAATTTGGTGACTTGGGCATAGCCAATCGAGCTAGGCGCATCACCCATTCTTCATCATGGTAATACTCGCCTACAAAGCCATAGGTGTAGCCACGAGAGTTGGCGGCATAGTCATAAGCACCGCTGGCCATGAGCGACCAGTTTAAAAACTGTGTGCGAGGATCATGGCTATAGGCATTGGCATCAAAGAAATCTAATGCCGAGAATGTTCCGTATGTCACTACAAGGCGACGTTTATCTACATTACCTGCTAACTGATTAGCAACACCTTCGATATGCTCTTGTCCGCCACCAAAGCCAAAGGTCTGGCGTAAAAACATTCTTGCCATGTAATAGATTGGTGGAATTGCCGTTCCTTTTTGTAGCTCACCATTACTAAAACCACCCAATCCGCTGAGACCGGAAAAGGGAATGCCTTCAAACATCTCAGGGTTGATATAGGCTTCAGCACCCTCCCATAGCCTCGTTCCTAAAAATGCTGTGGCCGAGAAGGTATAGCTTTTAGAGATATCGCCATCAGATTTATTTAAAAGACTCTTAGATCCGTAATAGGGAGAATTAAAGTTATTTTTAAATTGATTGATGTAGGTTGCTTGCCCATGAACACTCCATTGCTCTGATGCACTTTCGAGAGCGACTGGACTGTCGATGGTGGGAGCGCTACTGACGGGTGACTCAGCTAAAACGATTGGGGTATCGCTTACGGGGGACTCGGCATAGACAGGCAAAGATAGCCCAACCAAGCAAAGGGAGCTAACTAGGCTGAAAAGGGCTGTGTGGTTGGTGCTAAATGAGAAAAACATCTTAAATGCCAAATATGCTTAATGAGAATCGTTCTCATCTTAGCATATAATTGAGAATGAATCTCAATTGGAGAGATTGGGATTCTATGTCGTTTAAAACGACATTAGTAGACACTATGGTGATTGACTGGTGCAGTGATGGCAACATAATCTATACGCACAGAAAAATTGCCCCTCGCAAGATTCTGATTTCATTGCCAAATTTGACCGACACAAGGACGCATAATTTTTTGACAAGTCGAGACTGGTGACTCAAGCCCTTGAAATCAAAGCGAAAGCGGTCTATCGGAGGATATTTGAAAATCCTTGTGTCGGTGGTTCGATTCCGCCCCGGGCCACCAAGAATCTCAATAGCCCACTTGTTGGGCCATTTTCTTTTATGGTTAGGTTCGGTTTGTCACCATCGGTCTCGGGTACCCCCATCAAGAACCGTCCCTTAAAAGGACAAGTCAATTATTCATCCTTGCGCCTGTCGATGTCGTTTAAAACGACAAATTAAATAGCTCTTTGATTAACCCGCTTTGACAATTCCTCAGCACTTTCTTTTCGCTCACTGTAACGATCAGTCAAATAGCCTGAAACTGATCTAGTTAATAAGGTGAACTTAACTAACTCTTCCATCACATCAACTACGCGATCGTAATTGGCAGATGGCTTCATTCGGTTATTGTCGTCAAACTCTAAAAACGCTTTGGGTACGGATGATTGATTTGGAATCGTGATCATCCGCATCCATCTACCTAAAATTCGCATTTGATTAACCGCATTAAAAGATTGGGATCCACCACTTACTTGCAATAAAGCGAGTGTCTTACCTTGGGATGGTCGCACAGCACCAACACTTAAAGGTATCCAATCGATTTGTGATTTCATCAGCCCTGTCATTGCTCCGTGTCGCTCAGGACTGCTCCAAACCATTCCTTCTGCCCATTGAACTAACTCTCTTAGTTCAACTACTTTGGGGTGTGTTTCAGGGGCATCATCAACTTGTGGCAATCCCTTTGGATTAAAAAATCGTGTTTCACAACCCATGGCTTTTAAGATTCGCTCAGCTTCTTCGGCTAGAAGGCGACTAAATGATCTCTCTCTCAGTGAGCCATACAACAGCAATATCTTAGGAGGATGACTATCGATAGAGTTGATAGTTAATTCATCAAGACTGGGCTGATGAAATAGTGCTTTATCGATATTAGGCAGGTCGGTCATGGATGAATGCTTATTTAAAAGTGGAATTACTACGAGTGTCTATTAAAAAAGAGATTTCATAAAACTGTCACATATTTCCATATAATTGGAAATATGAATAATGATAACGCTATCTCTGCTTTTCTCGCTTTAGGGCAGGAAACCCGACTAAATGTGTTTCGCCTCATTGTCCAGCGTGGTGATCTTGGGTTAACTCCAAGTCAAATTATTGAAAAACTCGGCATCCCGAATGCCACCCTCAGCTTTCACCTAAAAGATTTAGTGGATGCGGAGCTTTTATTGGTAGAGCGTCAAAGTCGTAATCTCATCTATAGACCCAACGCCGAGCAGGTTCAAAAGCTAAGTGAATTTTTATTAGATAACTGCTGTGGCGGTAAATCCTGTACTCCCGTTAAACCTTTGAAGAAAGCCAAAGTCAAATGAAGCAATACAACATCCTCTTTTTGTGTACTCATAACTCAGCCCGTTCAGTGATTGGCGAAGCATTGGCATCTACCCATCCTAGTGGATTATTTGTTGGTTATTCAGCTGGCTCTAGTCCTGGTACTTCTGTTAATCCATTTGCGGCAGAGTTAACTAAAGAAATGGGTTACGACCAAAGCAAGTTGAGAAGCAAAAGTTGGGATGAATATGGTTTGCCAGACGCTCCTAAGATGGATTTCATCATCACTGTTTGTGATCAAGCCGCTGGAGAGCAATGCCCATTCTGGCCCGGTAATCCAGCAACAGCACACTGGGGATTTCCTGACCCATCCCAAGTCCAAGGCACTGATGAAGATAAGCGCAAAGCATTTAAAGATGTGATGATTGGACTCAAAAAGCGTATTAATCTTTTAGCTGATATGCCATTAGACAAGTTAGATTCAATGAGCCTAAAAGAAATTCATACAAAAGCGTGAGAAGTTATGTAAGTGAGTTTGTAGGCACAGCCCTGCTATTAGCAATAGTGGCGGGGTCTGGCTTTATGGGTGAATCATTGGGAGCAGGCAACGCCGCAGTTGCCTTACTTGGTAATAGCATTGCTACAGGTGCAGGACTCTACGCTTTAATTGTTTTACTGGGCCCCGTCTCTGGTGCCCACTTTAATCCCGTTGTCACTTTGATGTTTTGGAAGTTGGGACATCTCAATCTGAAGAAGATGTTGGGTTATTGGGCATGTCAGTTCACAGGTGCTATTGTTGGAATATGGTTAACGCACCTGATGTTTAGCCTACCCATCATCCAAGAATCAACCAAGGTTAGAACTGGATTGGGTATATGGGCAAGTGAATTTATATCAACACTCGTATTGCTCGCAGTCATTCATATTGGCGATAAAGAGGCTAAAGATAAGGTGCCAATGTTAGTTGCTTTAACAGTGACAGCAGGTTATTGGTTTACTTCATCCACCTTCTTTGCTAATCCTTCCGTTGCTTTGGCTAGAAGCCTCACCAATACTTTTGTGGGTATTGCTCCTAGCGATGTATTAGGATTTGTAATAGCTGAAGTATTGGCGGCCTTGGTGATGATTGGAATATCCCCCAGTTCAAAACAAAAGTCTTGAACTAGAGTCAGGCATCCTTGAACCTTATCGATTCCGCCCCGGGCCACCAAGAATCTCAATAGCCCACTTGTTGGGCTATTTTCTTATATGGTTTGGTTCGGTTTGTCGCCATCGTTCTCGGATAGCCACATCTAGAAGTGTCCCTTAAAAGGACAAGTCAATTATTCATCCTTGTGTTGGTGAAGTGTCGTTTAAAACGACAAAACAAGTGTAAATTGTCTAGAGATGCTGAAAACTATCCTAGCCCTTCCTCGAACTGTTTGGCTCATTGGCCTCATTAGCTTAGTTAATGACTCGGCGAGTGAAATGCTCTATCCATTAATGCCTTTGTATCTTGCATCTGTTTTAATGGCTGGACCCAAAGCCCTGGGAATTATTGAAGGCATCGCCGAAGCGACTTCAAGTATCTTTAAGTTGTTTTCAGGGGTGATTGTGGATCGCACCAAAAAAGCCAAGCCTTGGATTATTTTAGGTTACACCTTGGCTGGACTTGGAAGACCTTTGATTGCCTTTGCCAACTCATGGTTGTGGGTGCTGGCAATTCGGTTTACCGATCGCATGGGCAAGGGTCTGCGTAGTTCACCTCGCGATGCTCTCTTGGCTGAAAGTGTTAGTGAAAATCAAAGGGGCATTACCTTTGGCCTGCATCGCTCAATGGATAACGCAGGCGCAGTCATTGGCCCACTATTAGCGTCACTCTTTTTGTATCTTGAAGTGCCATTAAGACAGATTTTCTTTTGGGCCATCATTCCCGGTCTAATTACGATTGGCTTGGCTTGCTGTATTAAAGAGCCTCCAAGGGAGGTTGTCACGCAATCAAATACATTTAGCTGGTCGCTAGAGGGCATGCCAGATCAATTTAAGAGATATTTAGTGGTTGCTGGTATTTTTGCTTTGGGCAATTCCTCAGACATGTTCTTGTTATTAAGAGCCAGAGAGGCGGGGGTTGCCCAAGATCAGATTCCATTGCTCTGGGCGGCAATCTCATTGATTACCACCGTGTTTGGGACTCCCTTATCAGCACTATCAGATACATTTGGGCGTAAGCGATTTATCTTGATTGCTTGGATTGCTTTTGCATTCTTTTATATCGCCATGGGTTTTCCGGGCATTTCCATCTATCAAATCTTTTGTCTATTCGGGATATATGCCTTATTCAAAGCCGCCACAGAAGGAGTAGAGAAAGCCTTTGTAGCAGACTTGGCACCCAAAGGCATGGCTGGTACCGCATTTGGCTGGTTTAATTTAATTACTGGATTAATGTTGTTTCCAGCTTCATTTATCTTTGGCTGGGTATATGAATCAATTGCGCCTCTGTACGCATTCTTATTTTCAGGCGGATGCGCCTTAGTGGCATTTGCGCTGATGGCTTTTTGGGTTCATAGGAACGAGGCATCCTAGGCCCTGATTCGATTCCGCCCCGGGCCACCAAGAATCTCAATAGCCCACTTGTTGGGCTATTTTCTTTTGAGGTTTGGTTCGGTTTGTCACCATCGGTCTCGGGTACCCCCATCAAGAACCGTCCCTTAAAAGGACAAGTCAATTATTCATCCTTGCGCCTGTCGATGTCGTTTAAAACGACAAAAATGAGTTGACTTGATAAAATGAAGGCATGCTCTCCCGCTTGAAGAATATTCTCTCTAGTAAAGCCTATTCAGCAATTTTGATTGTTGCATTGTGCTTTTCTGTATTGGGGGTTCAGTCATTTGGGCTGTTTCACGCAGTTCATCATGCCAACCAGGAGCAACACCTTCAAGCCAATGGTATCTTTGATAGCATTGAAAAAGGATTTAGTTCTGATCCACAAAAATCTAACCTAGTATGTAAATTATTAGATTCCTTATTGCTAGGCGCATCAGTTGCTTCTGAAAAGATCAGCATTAGTTTTGCTAATTTTGATTCTTTAGTTTTTCTCCCCGCACTTACGACCAATCTTGCTTTACTCAGACTTTGGTCATATCAATCTCAAGCACCACCCCAATCCAATTCTCAGCATTAAGTAATTACATCGACTGCCCTGATTGGCAGGATGTTTTTTTGTCTCTCTAACAAATAGAGGCAATTTGAGGATTAGGTATGAAGTATTTGAAATTCAAACAAGTATTGGTATTGATGGGCCTTGGTATGCAGATCAGTATTGTCTTTGCACAGGCTCAATCTGATGCTTCCTTAGAGCTCACAGTGACTGGAACTCAAGAAAGCGGCCAGAGCATCTTGACTCCCAGCAAAGTACTTTCGGGTAGCGAGCTACAAGATAAATTAGGCTCTAGCTTAGGATCAACCTTGGCTAATGAGCTTGGTGTCTCGGCAACCGGATTTGGAGCAGGCGCATCAAGACCAGTCATTCGAGGGCTTGAAGGCGCAAGAGTGCAAATTCTTGAAAATGGCTTATCTGTGAGCGATGTATCTAGCATTTCGGCTGATCACGCAGTAGCCAGCCCGCTTCAAAATTCACGGCAGATTGAAATTCTCCGAGGCGCCTCGGCATTAGCTTACGGATCGGGCTCTAGTGGCGGTCTAGTCAATGTAATTAACGATCGCATTGCAACAACATTGCCTGATGAGTTGACGGGTGTAGTCAACACCAGCTATGAGAGTGCCAATCAAGGTAAAACTGCCGCTATGGTGCTAGATGGCTCTAGTGGCCCGATTGCACTGCATGTCGATACGGCAATTAGTAATTCAAATGATTATCGAATTCCAGGGTATGCAGAACAGGGCGGGCCAAATGCTAATTGGCAAATCTCTCCAGGGGTTACTCAAAATGTTCCTTATTCTGGAAAGCTACCATTCTCATTTAATGATCAAAACAATTTAGGCCTAGGTGCTTCTTATATAGATAGCTCAGGCTATACCGGAGTTTCTGTTGAGCGACTAAATCATAACTATGGCATTCCAAGTTACGCTGGTGGTTTTATCCAGCAGTCACAGAATCGCTATGACCTTCAGCATCAAACTCGCGACCCATTAGATGGTTTCTCAGCATTGAATTTCAGTATCTCTAATAGCAACTATATTCACAATGAATTTAACAATAATGGAGTTCCGCAAACTAATTGGAAAAATGATGCAACTGAACTCAGGGCGGCGTTATCGCATTTGCAATGGCTGGGTTGGAAAGGCAATTTCGGAGTTCAATCCTCTACAGCAAAACTGACTGCAACAGACATAGCGTCTGGCGCTTCAGCAATCGTTCCCCAAACAACAACAAACTCTAATGCTTTGTTTTGGGTGGAAGAGGGGCAATTTGGCGCATTCAAAAATAGTTTAGGTGTTCGGTATAACCACTTAACGCAAGGTCCGAACCAATCGAGCACATTTGCGGGAGTTGGTCAGGAAGGTTTTGTGGGCGGCACTTATACGCCACCTAGCTTAATCAATCGTCAATTTAATTTATTTTCGTATTCTGCTGGAAGTCTATGGACATTTAGCCCTGGCTATGGAACTGGCCTGTCCTATACCTTATCTCAGCGAGCGCCCAATGCGCCAGAGCTGTATGCCTATGGTCCTCATGATGCAACGGCCACCTTCATCGTTGGCAATCCCAATCTGCAGAAAGAGATTTCGCATAACTTTGAATACAGCATTCAAAAGACTGCGGGAGAGATTCAGGGCAAGGTTAATGTTTACGCTAATAAATTTACAAACTACATCTACGGCTATTACACAGGAGCTTACAGCTCAAGTAACGACAACTATCCTGTAGTTACCTCTCAGCAAGCTAATGCCACCATTAAAGGCCTTGAAGGAGAGCTGACCCATCACTGGAGGCAATCAGGCATTGGAACAAGATTATTTGGAGATGTCTCGCAAGGGGCTTTTGATAGTGGCGGCAATTTACCCTTACAGCCTGCCCCAAGAGTGGGTGTTGAAGCCGCTTATGAAAAGAATCAATGGCGCACTAATGCAACATTTATACATGCTTACACACAGAATCGTTTAGCCAGTTTTGAAATAGGACCCACACCAAGCTACAACTTACTAAATGCTGGTATCTCCTATACAGAACGAATTAATCAAGTGAACTGGACAACTTATTTGCGTTTAACAAACTTACTGAACCAAGAAATTCGATATGCAACAACTCCAGAGACGGTTCGCTTATATGCGCCCCAAATGGGAAGAAGTGCAATGATTGGATTAAAGGGCGCTTTCTAGCGTCGTTTAAATAGACGCTTACAAAACTGTCCTTCAAAAGGACACTTCATGTAGCGGTGGCGAGCACTACAAGGATGCGCCATCCCTGCGCCAGTCAACTCTCATGACCAACACATTAACTACCGCACTCCTTGTGTCGGTCAAATAACTCTTCCAAATCAATCCCATACAAAGGGCATGTTGATTTTGTGAACAAAGTTTTCACATGGTGGAAGAACCAGATGATTGACAAGCGAAATCGGTCTAGCTGAACGGGTTGAAAATCCTTGTGTCGGTGGTTCGATTCCGCCCCGGGCCACCAAGAATCTCCAAAACCACCTTCGGGTGGTTTTTTCATATTCGGGCTTTATGATCTGATTATGAAAACTTATCTATCAGAATTTATTGGTACCGCTCTGTTGCTGGCAATCGTTGCTGGCTCTGGAATTATGGGTGAAACTTTAGGCGCAGGTAATGCCGCAGTAGCCCTTCTTGGAAACAGCATTGCTACAGGCGCTGGCCTATATGTCTTGATTACTTTGTTGGGGCCTATCTCTGGGGCTCATTTCAATCCCGTTGTGACATTGATTTTTTGGAAGTCAGGACATCTCAATCTAAAAAAGATGTTGGGCTACTGGGCATGTCAGTTCACAGGTGCTGTTGCAGGAATATGGTTCACGCACCTGATGTTTGGTCTGCCGATCATTCAAGAATCAACTAAGGCGAGAACAGGGGTTGGCATTTGGGCAAGTGAATTCATATCAACACTCGTATTGCTCTTTGTTATTCGAATTGGCGATAAAGAAGCTAAAGATCGAATACCCATGCTCGTTGCCCTAACTGTTACAGCGGGCTACTGGTTTACTTCATCCACTTTCTTCGCTAATCCTGCCGTTGCTTTAGCAAGAAGCCTCACCAATACTTTTGTGGGGGTCGCTCCAAGCGATGTGTTGGGTTTTGTAATGGCTGAAGTATTGGCGGCTTTGGTGATGATTGGAATATCTTCTAGTTCAAAACAAAAGTCTTGAACCAGGGTCACTCATCCTTGGCCCTGGTTCGATTCCGCCCCGGGCTACCAAGAAACACGGAACCCTAAAGGATCCTGCCGATTGGGGGTTTTAGTGCCCATTTAGCGCTAGGTGACCTTGTATCAAGATGACATCAGCCCCTTAGAATAAAACATATACTTAGACCGACAACTCTGAGTAAATCAACTGTTGGTTAAGTCAGAAAAGTTATATATTGTCATAGTTAAAAATACGTCGGCCAGAAATTTTAAACAACACGGTGCGAGATACTTTAAGTGAATGAATCGAATTTATTATATGCAGCAATTGAGCTCCAGCGGTTAGGGCAAAACGCTGAGGCTAAAAATACTTATTTAGAAATATTAAATAAATTACCCAATTCAGAGCTTGCCCTTAATAATATAGGTGCACTTGAGGCCACGCTCGGCAACTACGAGGATGCATGCAAATACTTTGAAAAACTTGTTAATCTATTTCCCACGAAGATCAACGCATTAATAAATTATGCGTCTGCATTAGAGTTATGCGATAACTTTAACGATGCTATAGAAGCCTACAGTAGAGTATTGGAGATTGATCCTGATAATTTTAAATCACTACTTCGTTTAGGAGCCTTATTCAAGAGGCTTGGAAGAATCACCGAGGCCCAACAAATTTATAAAAAAGTATTAGCTTTAGATCCCGAAAATTTAGAGGCATTAAATAATTTAGGAAATTTACTGCGCGATATAGGCATGATAGATGATGCGTTGAGCTACTTGACCAAGGCGGCTAATACTCATGGTGGCAATGAGACTATCTACAACAATATAGCAACGATTTACTCTGACATTGAGTGCTACGAAAAGGCCCTAAAATTCTACGATCTGGCATTAGCTAAAAATCCCAGCCACATTCTTGCTTTAAATGGCAAAGGAAATGTTCTGAGAGAATTAGGCAAACTAGAAAAAGCAATAACTTATTTTCAAACGGCAGCTGCTGTTGATCCCTGCTCTCTGATTTCTCAAAGCAATCTTGCGGGCGCCTGTATTGCGAGCAAAAAAAACGATGATGAAAAAATATTTGAGGCTAAAAGAGCCATTAATACGTACCTGAATAATATAAAAAAAGAAAAATCTCTCTCCATGTCTTTTTTTGCATTAAAACATCACCTGGGTCAGGCAAAATATTTGGAGCTAAATGGAATAGAAGTTCCTGGAAGTAAAAGTTTTATCAATAGTGCCGAAGTGCTTATAAATAATTTCAATTCGGACGAAAGCTTAATATTTCTAGACGAATCTTGTTATCAAAAAATGAGAGAATATTTTGGAGCGTATCTTGTCTATGAAACACCCAAGGATGTTATTTATGGCCTCAACCCAAACAACGATTGGAAAAAAATAGAGGAAGAATACTTTGACTCTAAAGAAACTGTTGCAATAGACAACTTTTTATCTGCGGAGGCATTGGATGCCCTGTATAAGTTTTGCTTGATTTCTAAGGTATGGATAAGAGAGTATCCCAAATGCTATTTAGGGGCATTCGGATATCAAGGCTTTATAAGTAGATTGCATTTAAAGATTGCTAGAGAGCTATCAGAATGCCTGCCGAGAGTTTTTCAAGACTATCTGCTAAGTCATTTATGGGCTTTTAAGTATGACAGTAAATTAGGGGCTGGAATCAATGTGCATGCCGATCCTGCAAAAGTAAATGTTAATTTTTGGCTAACCCCGGACGAATTTAACCTAGAAAAAGATCGAGGCGGTCTAATTGTTTATAGTAGAAGGGCAAATGAGGATTGGAATTTTGATGCCTACAACAATGATCAGAAAAAGATCTACGAATATTTGTCTGAAGGGGATCAGAGCCAAATAAATATCCCATATAAAAGAAACCGATGTGTTCTTTTTAACTCTATCTTATTTCACGAAACGGATAAGATTGACTTTTGCGATGTTTATGAGGGACGACGTATAAACATGACATATTTATTCGGACAAAAGTAACCAGTATTTTCTGTGCCACCATATTTAAGTGGTGCAATTTAGTGAAAAGAGTCACTAATATCCTTGTATCAGTGTTTCGATGGAGCCCCGGGCCACCAAGAATGACTAAAACCACCTTCGGGTGGTTTTTTCATTTATATTGAAATAAATATTATTGAGTAACGACGGGATAAAAATAATCTTGAAAAAGCTGATATTAATAATCAGTACAGCCGCCATTTTGATGGGTTGTCAAACCGCGCCTCAACTTGTGTCGGCGCTTAATAATCCTGGCGGAGATGTTACTTTAACTTTTGAGCGCCAACGAAGTGTTGATTTGGCTGCCAGGGATGCCCAAGTATTATTGGATGGTCTTGAGGTCTGCGCCATTCCTAATGGTGATAAATGCCAGCTAAACACAACGGCCGGCAAACACACCTTGAAAGTAAATATTCCATATACAGCAGGCATGTTTTCTCATGCCTATCTATTTGAGAGCGGAAAGACCTATCAATTTAAGATTTTCCCAAAAAATGCGACTGCTGATTATGTAAGTGCTGGCCTCTGGGCTTTTGTGCCGGGCGATTTAATTATTGGTGCCGCAGCGGGTAGGCAGGCAAATAGCGCCAAAGACAGCGAGTTAAAAAAAGATAGCGGAGATATAGATGATGGGATGCTAACCATGAGTCTTATCAATAATTAACTATCCTCGGCCCTGGTCGATTCCGCCCCGGGCCAACAAGAATCTCAATAGCCCACTTGTTGGGCTATTTTCTTTTGGACTGAGGAAAAAGATTCCGTAGATTGGGATGATTTGGATACACTAACATCATCTTCTTAAACTCAATAGGCAGTAGATAATCAAAGCGCATAAGTTATTCATTGTTTGCCTTGCGGTTCTCTTAAGCTCTTGCCTCAAGGCCCCGCCTGTCGAGCAAACTGATGCCGGCATTCAGGGCGATAGGTTTTGGACTTTAGATTTCTTTCATTTTTACAAGGGCAGACAAACCCATACTGAAACCACAAAGTTTGTTAACAGAAGAGACTGTTTTGATGCCTTGTATCAAATGCAAGTCGACTCCAAGCAGCAGGGCGGTCATAGTGGGGCTGGAATTTGCACAAAGCGTTTCGTGGAAGGACAAAAGCGAACTCAGGACGATTTATTGGGCTATCGGTAAGGCAGTCGAACTAGAGTCATGAATCCTCAGTCCTGGCTCATTCCGGCGGAGGAAGCCAAGAATTCTCAATAGCCCCACTTGCCGGCTCATTTTTTACATATTAGCTATATAAAAGATATAATTTGTATCAATAATATTTAACAAGCTTATCTTGTGAAAATAAGTCAAATTTATATAACTGATAGCGAAGACGAAGAGCTTCCCGCCTATGCTCACATGGCAGTATCGTCAGTGGTGAGTGCAATCCCACATACTGATCATAAAATTTATAGAAAAGAAGAGCTAAGGCAGTGGATAGCGGGCGAGTATGGGACTTCAATGCTTTTAGCGTTTGATAAGTTGGTTCCTTATGCCTTTAAAGCTGATTTAGCTCGATATCTTTTGTTGTATAAGCATGGCGGCTGGTACTTTGACATCACAATAAGAGTTATTAACGGAGTTGATGTTCAGGATCCAGTAGACATGATTACTTTCCTTGATCTACCTCAATATAGTGGTGTATCTTTTGCCTGTAACAATGCAATTATTTTTTCTAAGCCAAAAAATAAGATTTTAGAATCTGCCATTGACTTGGCTCACAGTAATATTAAAAATGATTACTATGGTCCAAATTGCCTTTATCCAACGGGCCCAGCATGTCTGGGTCGTTCTGTTGCAATGCTTCAAGATAACTTCAACGTCCTTACCGGAACTTTGATGGATCTAACGCCAGGCTTTGCAGACAAGAATCGTGGTTTTGTATTCAATGATGGAACATTATTCGCCCTCCATAAACCTGGAAGCAGAGGTGGCGACATGGCCTATTTGGGGGCAAAAGGCACAAATAATTATGGACTTCTCTATGAGCAGAGAAAAATATATAACGAAGCTATTGATATTGAAGGTAAGTAAAGCCATCTTCAGACTTTAGCCTCCAACCCTAAAGCTGAACGCTCCGCATCTGCTGGTGAGTTTGTGTATACGTCGAATCAAGCAGAGGGCGTGACATAAATCAAAATGGGTAATAAACCAGCGAGCCCAACAGTTTTAATTGCCCCTGCAAGTAGGCCGACAAAAGATGTGACTTCTTTACAAATGACTAATCTTGATGTGCTACAAATAGCTACAAAGGCATTTTGATTTTTGTCTGCTGGCTGGCATTCTGGAATTTCTAAAGCGGTCTCGAGCGCGATTAAAAAATACTTTTATCGAACATCGATGTGTTGATTTATATTTTGACCCAATTAGGATCTAGTAAATAGGGCAGTAGAAGGTGTCATGTTACATTGATGTACATTAAAAACTATATACATCATGTGGGTAAATGAATAAAAGTAGGGCTATCCCCAAATGTGCCACTGCAAATCTACTCCATGGCGTAAGTAGTATAGATTTGCTTAATACAATATGAAAAAATTTAATATATGCTTAATTAAGCCAGATAACTATATCCACTCGGATGCTTTTTTAGAGCTGGGCGAACTCATTTACTTCTCTTTAAAAGAGATCGGCTTTGAGGTGGCACTTCAGTTTAATCAAATCGAGTCTAGCGCCAAGAACATCATTATTGGATGCCACTTGCTAGATCCAAGCTTAATCAAACAGATTCCCCCATCCTCTATTATTCTCAACACAGAACAAATTCATCAAGACACGTCAGATTGGAATAAAAATATATTTGCCTGGGTAACAAATTTTGAGGTTTGGGACTACAGCACTAGAAATATTGAGAAATTAAATGAAATAGGGATTGATAAAGTAAGGCACTTCAAAATTGGATTTCAACAAGAGCTTGTAAGGCTCGATAATTCCCAAGATAAAGATGTTGATATTTTATTTTATGGATCTATAAACCAAAGAAGGCGGGGCATACTAGAGGCCCTCGCAGCAAAAGGCTTAAAGATAAAGACCTTATTTGGTGTATATGGTAAAGAGAGGGATCAGTGGATCCAGAGATCAAAATTAGTTCTTAATCACCATTTTTATATGTCGCAAATTTTTGAGATTGTACGAGTGTTTTATTTGCTAACTAATTCTATTGCTGTTGTTGGAGAAGTTAATCCGAGCTCCTCAATTAACTCTATGTGTTTTGAGGGGATTTATCCGGCAAGATACGATAATTTGGTTTCCCAATGCGTGGAGGTGGTCCGAAACGAAGCCCTTCGACTGTGTATTCAAAAAAAGCACTTGCTTCTATATCTAAATATCCACAAAAATTATTTACTCAAGAAATTCTTGATTTGTAGTTCATTGGTCGACTCCTCAATTGGATCAAAATAACCCCTCTGATTCAGCCTTTTAGATCGCCCCATCAAAATTTTTGGATACGCTTTGGCTAGGTGGGGTTAACCTTGTTCGGTGGGGAGAAAAATTGCGGCCGATCAAAGCATTGATAATTCTTGTGTCGGTAGCTCGATTTTGTACCGGGCCACCATTAACTTCAATAGCCCACGTGATGGGAAATTTTCTCGTTTTGCTCAGTCAGTCCGCAATAAGATCGCCGTCATAGTTTCATGCTCTAATGCCAATCAATATGATTACTGTCGTTATTGCTTCCTATAGGTATGGACATCTTGCTGCCCATTGCATCGAGTCCTTGCTATCTCAAACCACCCCACCTGCAAGAATTCTATTTGTGGATGATGGAGGGTTTGATTGCAATCATTTGCCAAGTCTATACCCTGATATTGAATATGTGCTGAGAGATGAAAACTTGGGGGTTGTAGATAACTTTCAAGACATGCTCTCCAAAGTAAATACTGAATATGTTTTATTTATAGGGGCTGACAATTGGTTGCGCTCGGATGCGATTGAGTTGCTTTCTAAGGCCAGCGCCGATATTGTTACTTACGACGTTATTGTTACTGGCGAGTTAAAGGAGGACATCCTAATGCGATTACCCATCCAAGCGTTTCCTCATCAGGGCGATTTGTATTGGAATCGCCAGGAACAGCATCACGGGTCGATGATGTACCGCACGGCTCTCGGACAAAAAATTGGATACAAAAAGAGGCATGAGGACGGCGCCCATCCTCAAGAAGATTGGAATCTATGGGACAAGATGCTCGAACATGGTGCTAAAGTAGCCAGTCTTAAAGAAGGGCTATTATTTTATAGAAGACATCGAGAAAATTTTTTGAAATACTCCCATGAAGCTTTGCAATCAAAGAATTTAGCAGCAAACTTTGCAATCGAAGATATCTAGAATCAAACACCTACGACCCTGGCCCATAAGAAATAAAAGCCCACCTAAGTGGGTTTTTTATTTAGCTTTAGGCGGCTTTTAGGAGCCCGCAGCCGGCGCAGATGGAGCATTTTGCTGGCGAATGAAGATGGCGTCACCAATCTCGCTCTATTTGGTATTTGAGATACCCCAGATGTTGCGGCCTATTTTGATTGAACAAACCCCAATCAATCTGTCTGGCTTGGGAATAGCAATGTTTGCCACTACCATTCCAGCAGTAGCGGTATTACTTGTTCTGTATGGTCTAGATACTCTGCTGAAAGAGCATTCATTGGCTTGAATTTTTTAAGTTTGATGCCGACCTTTTTATTGTCGGACCAGCATCACTAATAGACTCAGAAATCCTTGTTGTTACTGAGAGCTTTTCTGTACTAAAAATTGATACATTGATATAAATGTATGTGGATTTTCTTCTTCATAGGTTTGCCAGTTTTTAAGATTAGTAGCCGCCGGATCATCTGGAAAGCGCATTTTGTAAGAACGGATAGTTGACTTATCAAGATCAAACCCCAAAAATTTTAGTTGGCGTGTCTCCAAAAATTCAGCAATCACATCTAATTGCATCCGATGTTCTTGAACATGAAAAATTAAATCACGACAAGCGCTCGTGCTAAAGAAGTCAGCGCCGCCCGTTGCGTATTTAAAGTCTTCAGAGTTCTTTAGTCCTAGCAAATAATGGCGATAATTTCGAATATCTTGTAATGAAGATCCAATAGCATCCCGATTAATCATATTTCTTACTCTAGCAATATCTTTTCTAGCAAGCTCACTATAGAAGCCAAGTCGCATTAATCCGTTTGGCCTTAACACTGAAATTAGCGCATCCCAGCCATCGTAAGGCTTATCTAAATGGTGTAACACTCCAGCTGACTCAATAAGGTCAAACATTTTGCCAATAGAGGCCAGTCTCAGAATGTCAGCCTGAGCATACTCTATTGATTTAATTCCCATTTCTATAGTTTTTCTTTTTGCATACGCAAGGCTAGCCATGCTTAAATCTACCGCAAGGATACTTGCGCCCCTAATAAGCTGTGAACAAGCTATCGGATGTTCCCCGGTTCCACAGCCTGCAACAAGAACTTCAAGATTTCTATCGTCTTTTAGTGGAGAAAAATTTGCCAAAGGAAATTTTTTAGAAACAAAATTGTTAATGTAGCTTCCATTGAATGTAGCCGGGAGACGAATCCAACGGGGGTAGGGATTTTCTTCATACTGACTCTGAACTGCTAGCGAGGTAAGATTATTTATCCCTGTCAAAGTCGGGATATGTGGCCTTAATCCAAGCTCCTCCAGGGGCTCTCTAATCTGCTGTTTTAAAACCAACATTACATCGGGTGAAAATGTTTTCCTAAGAAGCACATCGCAATTTTCAATGGAGGAGAGGGGAAAGTAGCATGCAACACAGAGTAGCAACGAGGCAGGAATATTTTTTTGCTCAATAAGTCTATTGACCAAGCGATCTCGTGCGGATTTTGCTATCTCAATCTCTTCGGGGGTTTGGTAATAAATATATTCATTAATAAAACATTGATGAGCAAGTGCACAATAGAAAAATTCTTCATCCCCAAGAGAATTTTTTTGCTCGAGGGAGGCAGTATTTTTTAAAAACTTGTAACGCAAATTAGTGAAGTAACGCTCTAATTCCCTGTCGGCAATTGGGCCAGAAGTTAAGATTGCATTTAGCAAAGAAAAAGATGCCCAATTTTTTTCAGGAATACTTATTTCACTAGTGTCCTTATATCCACTGGCCTCAAATTGATAAAGTGATTTTTGAAAACTCTTTTCTAGCTTTAGAAGTTGGCCTGAAAAGCAACCTAAATCGGAGGGCCTTCCCCAGGGCTCTAGAAGCGCTGCAGTTACCATGCTAGATAGCGTGGAATCCCAATGGGTGGGACTAACCTTCTTAAGCGACTCTACAAATAGGTTTTTGGCCTCGATGGTTGGCTGTATCTGCAGTAGATGTGAGGTGATTTCAAGCGCCGATGCGGCATCGTTACCTTCTAAAAGAATAACGCCAAGATTAAAGTAAGCGCTGACATAATCTTGCTTAATTGCAATTGCATTTCGGTAGCTGATCTCGGCCTCCGAGAATCTTTCTAGCTCTTGCAATAAGGTACCGAGGTTATAGTGGGCCTCTGCGAAAATTGTTTTAAGTGAGATAGCTTTTTTATAGGACTCCTCGGCATCCTCAAATCTTTTCAGTTTTTGCAGGGCAATTCCAAGATTGCTATGAGCTTCAGCATATTGCGGGTTTATTGCTATAGCTTTTTTATAGTGAGCAATAGATTCGTGATATTGCTCTAATTCTCGCTTTATATTTCCCAGGCCGTTAAAGGCTTCCGCATAATCTGGCCGAAGGGTTAAGGCATTTATATAGCTAAACTCAGCATCCTCAAGTTTCCCCAACTCTTGCAGGGTATGGCCTAAATTGAGATGTGCTTCTACAAACTCAGGGCTGAGGTTGATAGAGTTCCTATAACCAAGTTCAGCATCATCCAGTCTGCCAAGATCTTTAAATGTGTTGCTAAGGTTGTAAAGTGCTTCTGGATCGCTCGGATCAAGGCTAACAACCCTTTCGTTGGCTAACAGCGCACCTGAAAGATTTCCTGTCATCCTGAGAAGGGCCCCTAGAACCTTCCAGGCAAATTGATTCTTTGGGTACTGCTCAGTGATCGAAACAGCCAATTCATAGGCATATTCAAACCGTCTATTTTGGTAATGATCTAGCAGAGCAGTTAAATCTGACTGAGGGGGGGCTTGAGTATGCATTGAAACGGGAATATTGTTGATAAACAATGTTATCACTAGCCTTAGGGCTTAGAGGGCTATATTGCCTAATAACTTACTCGCTGACCTAAAAAGAATTCACATGAATCCTTCAATTTAAGGGCTAGACTCTAAGGCAAAGACAGTATGCAATTATTAAAAGGCCTTCTTATCTCCATTCTGGGCATCCATATTTTGTAAACTGTAGTGGACTATGAATTCTAAAGAAAATGACCGACTACTTGAATTGGCAGAACATTACTTTCGAGATAATAATTATCCATTTGCTAATGAAATACTGAATAAAGTTATTGAGCTTGATTTTAATAACTCAAAAGCAAATGAGCTACTTGCCTATATCGAGTCAAATCAGGGGAATAAAGATGTAGCTCACACACTCTTACAAAGAGCCTGTCAGAGCGAAGGGCCATCAGCGGCTGCGCTGTATTACCTAGGCGACTCTTTTTTAGAAAAAAGACAATTTAAAGAGGCGAAATATTATTTCACTGAGGCTCTAAATCGGGCCGGAAACTTTTTTGAAGGGCTTCATGATCTAGGAACTGCATGCGCCAGCTTGGGCGAAAAAGAAAATGCCCTAATTTGGTATCAAAAAGCACTCGATTTGAGAGGGGATTCCTATGAGCTTTTTTACAATATCGGGAAAATTTTTGATCAATTAAAAAATCATGAAAAAGCAATCGATGCCTATGATTCTGCAATTAGACTGAAGCCAGATTTTTCTGAAGCATTATTTAACAAGGCATGTGCATTAAATGATTTAAAGCGGTACACCGAGGCAATTGATGTCTTTGGGCAATTGGTCAAGATGTATCCGGAAACTGTAGGTGAGTGGGACTATGGCGGCATGCTCTCTTCCATAACTAGAGCATGTAGCTGGTCTGATTTAAAAAGATACGAAGATAATATTATTAAATTAAAAAACTTTAATAAAAATGTTAATCCGTTTGTCTTTTTGGCGCTCAATGACGATGCTGTGCTTCATAAAAAAGCCGCAATGAATTTTAGTGAAGTTAATTTCCCTCCTAAAAATAACCTTGGGCCCATATTCAGTGGGGACAAAAATAGTCAAATTCGAATTGGCTATTTTTCGGCCGACCTACACAATCATGCAACTACATACCTTATTGCAGAGATGCTCGAATTACATAACAAAGACGATTTCGAAATTCATGCGTTCTCATATGGCCCCAATGTTCATGATGAAATGCGTCAACGTTGCATGGACGCCGTGGACAATTTTCATGATGTCCGAAATCTTTCAGATTCTGAGGTTGTAGAGCTTGCGCGAGAGCTCCAGATTGATATTGCCATTGACCTCAAGGGGTTTACTCAGGACGGTCGCATGGACATCTTTGCATTGAGAGCCGCCCCAATTCAAGTAAGCTACTTGGGATATCCTGGAACCACTGGCGCAGAGTATATGGATTATGTTATTGCTGATCCAACTTTAATTCCAGATGCAAGTCAATCTTTCTATACTGAAAAAATTGCATATTTACCCAATAGTTATCAAGTCAATGATTCAAGGCGAGCGATAGCCAGTAAAGTATTTTCTAAGGCTGAATTGGGATTGCCTGAAAGTGGATTTATTTTTTGTTGCTTTAATGCAAATTACAAAATAACACCAACAACATTTGATACTTGGTGTGATATTTTGAAAAAAGTAGACGATAGCGTTCTTTGGTTGTTTGAAGATAATCTAGAGGCTAAAGAAAATCTCATCAAAGAAGCATCCGTAAGAGGAATAGATAATAGGCGATTAATTTTTTCTGGCCGCGTAGAGCATTCAGAGCATTTGGCACGCCAACGTCTTGCAGATTTATTTCTAGATACCTTTCCCTATACAGCTCATACTACAGCTAGCGATGCCTTGTGGGTCGGATTGCCAATTTTGACAATGGTAGGAAAGTCTTTTGCAAGTAGGGTATCAGCAAGTCTTCTCACTGCAATTGATCTCCCAGAGCTTATTACTGAAACCCCTGCGCAGTACGAAGATCTCGCAATTGAGCTTGCCAAAAATCCTGAAAAATTAAACAAACTAAGAGCGAAACTTGAGGCTAATCGATTATTAAAACCCTTATTTAATAGCAAGCTATTTACGAGACATATTGAGTCGGCTTATAGCGAGATGTATCGGCGATATCTAGATGGTTTGCCTCCAGAGCACATCTTTATAAAGAATTAGCAGGTATATTCGGGCCATTTATTGCTATTTGTATTTAAAGTAACTCAATACCAAAGTTTTTTGTCACAAAGGCAAACAAAGCAAAACAGAGGATGGTGCAAGCGATAGATGCGCCCATCGTTAACCAAAAACCTAACTTAGGCAATAAATAGGGAAATAATAAAAACATCGGTAGGGTTGGGAGCACATACCAAAATGTGTAATAGGCATGATTAGCAATCTTCTCTTCACCTTGGTTTTCGATATAGAGCCAAAACAAGGTTAGCAGGGTCATCAGAGGGAGGGCGCCGATTAAACCGCCCAAGCGATCGCTGCGCTTGGCTACTTCAGAGGCCAGCACTACCATTCCGGCCGTTAGCAGATACTTCGTCATAATCCAAACCATTTGAACCCCGCTGCAAAGTAGGGCTTAGTTTAAGTCAAGATAGTCTTTCACCAGCAGCAGGTGCTAATTAGGTATATAAAGAACGCTAACTATATATTTTCGGATGCGTATGACTTTTTGGTTGTGGTGCGAGCTGGCACTTTTTTCTCTAGTTTCCCCTTTCGCTTTGATGCTCTTGCACTCCGCAATTTGGTTCATTCCATTGTTGTGGGCAGCCGGGCTCCTTTGCTTCTGGTATCTGCATCATCAAAGCATCAGCTTGAAAACGCTTTGGGGCTGGCATGCGGTAAATAAATCATCCTTGCTGAGAATTTTTTATCGCTTCATACCATTGGCCATCATGATTGCTGCAGTGATGGTGAGCTTTATGCCTGAGTCAATATTTAGTTTGTATCGACGCGATGCTGGCCTGTGGTTGCTGGTAATGATTCTGTATCCCGTTTTATCGGTTGTACCCCAAGAAATAATCTATCGCGCTTTTATGTATGAGCGCTATCGGCCATTGTTTGTGCATGGGCGATATTGGGTAATCGCCAGCGCCATCGCATTTGGAATGGCCCATCTTTTTTTGCATAATGTACTTGCCCCAGCGATGTCTCTGATTGGTGGTCTATTATTTGCTAGCACCTATTCGCGATCTCGGTCTTTGGCCTTAGTTTGTATAGAGCACGCCCTCTATGGAAATTTTATTTTCACACTTGGACTGGGGCAATATTTTTATCATGGCACGGTAATGCACTCATAAAGTAAGATTTGGAAAAGATGAAAAGGAGTCTCTCATGCCATTTGTCAGAATCGACTTAAGTAAAAAATATCCTGATGGAGTTGCTCAACAGGTGGGTGACATCATTTTTCAGGCGATGCGCGAGCATATCAATGTGCCCGAAGACGATAAATTTCAGGTGATTACCAAACACGACACAAATGAATTAGTCATCCCTAAAAGCTATTTGGGGATTGAGTATTCAGAGGGCATCATCTTTATTCAGGTGACGCTCAATGAAGGCAGAAGCACTGAGATGAAGCAGCAGTTTTATAAAGCGATCAATGAAGCTTTGGTGGCCAAGCTTAAGCTAAGACCCCAAGATATTGTGATTAACTTAGTTGAGGTCAATAAAGAAAACTGGTCTTTTGGTAATGGTGCTATGCAATACGCACCCAAAGACTAATTAAGGAACAGTCTTTACTAACTTGTCATAAAACATTCAACAATATGACACAAAGATACCGCATAGTGTTTGCAGAAGTTCTTGATTAATCACTGTGGGGGATGACGATGAATAAATTTGCTTACTTATTGGTTGCGGTAATTGCTTTCTTTGCTGGAGCTGTCAGTGCATCGGTTTTAAACGGCGACGATATTGCGCCTTCCAAGAATAAAGTGCTCTCTTATATCGAAGCAGGTCATTTGCAATGGCAGGCTCATTAATTAGGCATTCTCCTATTTGCTAAAGCCGCCTTCGGGCGGTTTTTATTTTCCATCTCATGGGATAAAGGACCGAGCCTATAATTTGAGCAGACTCGATCACTGAAGGCCTTATGAAGATTTCTCGCCGCGCATTTATTCAAAACACTTTGGGAGCCCTAGCTCTGCCATCCCTTTACCCATTTAGCAGCTTTGCTGAGGGAGATAACTGGAAGTGCTATGAGATCACCACTGAGTTGAGCATTGATGCCCCTAATCAGCCTGTCCAGGCTTGGATACCTTTGCCCTTAAGTAAAGATACAGATTACTTTAAGACCATCTCTATTGCAACGGATGGTGATGCAAAACAGGCGAGTGTGTTTAAAACCCCAACAGGCGATACTCGCATGCTGTGGGGCCAGTGGGATGCCTCAAGCAGTAGCCGCAATTTAGTCAGCACATTTTTAATTGCCACTCGTGAACGCAATACCCTCTCTAGACAATTTAATCAGGCCTTGATCTTGAGTAAAGAAGAGCATGCTTACTGGACTCACGCCACAGAGTTTTTGCCAACCGATGGAATCGTTAAAGAAAAAGTCAATCAGATTCTCAAGCCGCTTCCTAAAAACGCGAGTGACATTGAAAAAGCAAAGGCGATATATAACTGGGTGGTTGAGAACACCTATCGCGATCCTGCCACTAAAGGCTGCGGAGTGGGTGATGTCAAGCTCATGCTAGAAACGAATAATCTTGGTGGGAAGTGTGCTGACATTAATGCTGTTTATGTCGCCCTTGCTAGATCTGCAGGCATCCCTGCAAGAGATGTATACGGTATTCGGGTGGATGATTCTGCAAGAGGCTATAAAAGCCTAGGCAGATCTGCAGACATTAGTAAGGCGCAACATTGTCGTGCCGAGTTCTTTGCTAAAGGCTTTGGTTGGGTGGCGGTAGATCCTGCTGACGTACGTAAGGTGATTCTCGAGGAGCCAGGAAATCTTACTTTGAATGACCCTAAGGTGATTGCAATACGTGATTATTTGTTTGGTAATTGGGAAATGAATTGGATGCCTTATAACTATGGTCATGACATTGCTTTGCCAGGATCCAAATTAGGCGGCAAGGGAAAGATTCCTTTTTTAATGTATCCCCAAGGGGAAACTAAAGAGGGCCGCTTAGATTCTTTAGATCCAGTCAATTTCAAATACAAAATCACCAGCAAGCGCATTGACTAGTTCATGCTAAATATCAGAAATGCGCTGGTGCGTTATTGTGCGCTTGTGTTTCTGGCGATCCCCGCTTACGCCCATGCGGAATGGGCTCCGGTTTCTGGCTTGGGGCTAAAAGTACCTCTTTCCCTAGAGCTGAATAATCTTGCAGGCCAAACAATTAGTCTTCGGCAATACAAAGGGAAGGTAGTTCTCGTGAACTTTTGGGCGAGCTGGTGTGAGCCCTGTAAAGAAGAGTTTAGTGAACTCATCTATCTGCAAGAAAAATATGAATCCCAAGGCTTAGTAGTGCTAGCAGTGAATCTTGCTGAATCCAGGCCGCGGATTAAAACGTTTCTTCAATCAAACTTATTTTCAGAAGCCGCATTGCCTATTGTTTTAGATAACAGCAGTCTGACCTATCGTGCTTGGAAAGTGAGGGGCATTCCAACTACTTATCTGGTCGATCGTCAGGGGATTGCGCAGGCCTACTGGATGGGGCCAATTGATGCAGAAGATGGTAGTTTTCTGAAATTGCTTCATCAGGTCTTGAAGTAGACCTCTAAACCATGTTCCAAATTGGGGCGTCCATTCCCCCCTTGCTGCACACTAAAAGACGGCATTACGGGCCAAAAAGTCGATATTAGAATGCTCGGAAACCCTGATGGGGACTGATTTAGAAGCATTTTGGTGATAAAAAAATATTTAACATTTATGTGATTTCCTGATTGTTTTAGTCTAAATAAGCACATACAATAATTTCGTCACTAGACAAAATGGCTATTAAAAATCCCCACATTAAATTGCATACTCTCCAGGAGACAAAATGAATAAAGCAGAATTAGTAGAAAAAATTGCAAACGATGCAGATATCTCTAAAGCAACAGCAGATCGCGTATTGAGCGCAACCATTGAGCAAATCATCAAAGCAGTTACTAAAGGTGATGATGTTCAATTAATCGGTTTTGGAACATTTAAATCAGGCAAGCGCGCAGCCCGTGTTGGTCGTAATCCTGCCACTGGCGCAGAAATTAAGATCCCAGCTGCTAAAACAGCAAAGTTTTCTGCTGGTAAGGCATTTAAGGATGCAGTGAATAAACGCAAGTAATCTTCACTGATAAGAAAAGCCACCTTCGGGTGGTTTTTTCATGCGCTTTTCATATTGCCGCTAGACAATTGACTATGAGTAAAAAATCAAAAGCACTGCAGAGCTTAGCTGCATTGGCAGCCTTGGGGTTCGGCTTTGTATATGCGGCAGGACTTGGCGAGCTATTTGACGGGAAAAGCCCCACCAAAACAGGCGGCACCCAAGGTCCAGCAACTAGTAATCCTGTCCCAGGCGCTCAGGCAAAACCGCCATCCACTTTAAAGCCAGTACCTAATCAGAATCCCCCAGCAAAACCTCAAGCTGAAGATCAAAATTCCAAAAAATAAAACAAAGCTCTAATCTAAGAGATTTGTTTTATTGCTTCGTTGTTTAATAAAGTCAATGCCATATTTAATGATGGCAATAAAGAGTATTGAGCCCACCATGTCTCCGGTGAACATCGCAATGAAATGGTCTGCTCCACCAGAGTCCAATCCGCGCGTAATAAACCAAAGTTGATGCAGCCCCGAACTTAAAAAAGAATAAGCCGTAATGCTGCCTAACAATTGTTGAACGCTGATGTTGCTTAGATCAGGCGACACTTTAAGATTGTGTATCACAAAGTGTCGGCCGAGCAGAGGCGCTAGGCCACAAATGATGCTAATACCCAGATTGGTCGCTAGGTCAGCTTGATAAAAGCCAATGTAGTTAATGAGCAGGGCGGCTAACATTAAACCAGCAGCCCCAGCGTAATCAAAAATGAGAGCCAAAAAGATTCTCAGGCCAGCGGGAATGAAAATCCAGTTAACCCCTTGTGCGTCTTCAATTGAAGCGGTGATGTACCCGTTGAAATAGAAGAAACCCATGTATAAGGCGGCGCTTAGAAGACACTCTAATAGGCTGCGTATTGAGGGCTTGAGAAAATTCATCAAAATATTATAAGTAAATAGTGGTCCAGCAAATCTCATCCAGACTTAGAATGCATCATGCCGGTTCAATTTCTACGGGCCCTCACTAGTCCGCATCGATCCATGCGCTCAGATTTTCATCTGGGTGTTTACATGGCATTTGTCGCTGGCGCAGTGAATGCCGGCGGGTTTTTGGCGATTGCACGTTATACATCCCATATGAGTGGCATCGTTGCTGGAATTGGGGATGATCTCGCCTTAAGTAGGCTATTGCCAGTTTTGGGAGGGCTTGCGCTTCTGGTGGCATTTGTATTGGGTGCAATGACAACGGCAATCATTGTGAGCTGGGGCCGTAGACAAGCCATTCATAGTCAATTCGCACTCCCGCTTTTAGTGGAGGCATTCTTATTGCTGATATTTGGATTTGTAGGGGATCATCTCAGCTTTTATGTGCCTCTCACAGTCCCTGCAATTGCCTTATTGCTGTGTTTTGTGATGGGATTGCAAAATGCTATTGTGACCAAAGCGTCTTCAGCAGAAATTCGCACTACCCATATGACAGGGGTAATCACGGATATAGGAATTGAGCTTGGTAAGTTACTTTATTGGAATAAGTCTCAAGCAGCTAATCAACAATATTTTGTTGAAGCCAACCGTAACAGACTCAAAATGCATCTTGCCCTCTTTTTAATGTTTCTGTTGGGTGGCATTATTGGGGCAATGAGTTTTAAAAAGTTTGGTTTCATTGCAGTTGTACCGCTTTCTCTGTCGCTAATGATCATTGCGGCATTGCAGGTTTTGCAAGATATCAAAAATATATTGAGAAGATTAAAAGAAAAGAAAGTTTCTGATGACAGCAATCGCTAAACCTCAATCAAAGTTATCTACCGTTATTCGGGTGACGAGCGGTAACTTTATTGAAATGTATGATTTTTTCTTATTCGGCTTCTATGCCACTTATATTTCAAAAGCTTTCTTTCCCGCAGCCAGTGAATACGCCTCATTAATGCTGACCTTCGCTACCTTTGGCGCCGGGTTTTTAATGCGACCGCTGGGCGCAATCTTTTTGGGTGGATATATCGACAGAATTGGTCGTCGCAAGGGTTTGGTGCTTACCCTCTCGATCATGGCTACGGGTACTGCCTTGGTTGCCTTCATCCCCTCATATGCCAGCATTGGTTTGCTTGCCCCTCTTTTGGTTTTGCTTGGCCGCTTGTTACAAGGTTTTTCTGCGGGAGTAGAGTTAGGCGGCGTTTCAGTTTATCTATCAGAGATGGCTACGCCTGGCCATAAGGGCCTTTACGTTAGCTGGCAATCTGCTAGTCAACAGGCAGCCATTATCTTCTCTGCAGCCTTGGGATATTTTTTGAATGAAACCATCAGCAAAGAAGTCATGTCAGATTGGGGCTGGCGCATCCCATTCTTTATTGGCTGCATGATTATTCCGGTTGTTTTTCAAATTCGTCGTTCTTTACAAGAGACCGAAGCATTCCTTGCTGAAAAACACCATCCTACTTTTAAAGAAATTTTGCAAACCCTAGCCATCAATTGGCAGATTGTATTTGCTGGCATGATGCTCATTGTGATGACTACGGTTTCGTTTTATCTCATCACGGTATATACGCCAACCTTTGGCAAGAGCGTAATGAAATTATCGATAGTGGATAGTTTATTAATCACCTTTTTTGTTGGGCTCTCGAATTTCATTTGGCTTCCTGTCATGGGCGCCTTATCGGATCGAATCGGTCGTTGGCCGATCATGGGCTTATTTTCTGGCTTAGCTCTATTTACGGCATATCCAGCACTCAGCTGGTTAGTTGCCAATCCAAGCTATGAACATATGCTTGCAGTCGAGCTCTGGCTCTCATTTTTATATGGCAGCTATAACGGTGCAACAGTTGCCGCCTTAACTGAAATTATTCCTGCGAGGATCAGAACCACAGGCTTCTCATTGGCCTATAGCTTGGCAACAGCATTATTTGGCGGCTTTACCCCTTTGGTGTCTACTTGGCTGATTGAGAGCACTGGTGACAAGGCATCCCCTGGTTACTGGATGGCGATGGCTGGTGGCATGGGCCTGCTCGCAACATTTTTGATTTATCGCGGCATTATCAAAGCGAAATAGGGAATGCCTAAGCCAATCATTGCGCAAAAGTCGCCATGTGCATTAGAGGTCGAGGCAGGGCAGATCTATTTTTGGTGTGCCTGTGGAAAAAGTAAGCGCCAGCCTTATTGTGATGGCTCACATACTGCATCAGGATTCAACCCTTTGCGGGTTGCAGAAGCTAAAACCAAAACGGTATACCTATGTGCTTGCAAACAGACCAGCACGCCACCGTATTGTGATGGCTCACACACCAAGCTCTAGCGAATTTATTTAAAGCGATACGCTAAGGCTACAAAGATGTTGTCTTGAAATGAACGGTTTAGGACAGGGCTATTGTTAATTCCGTTACCGAGCCATTTGCGCTTGCCATATAAATTAACGTACCAACTATCTACTACTGGAATTTCTACCATTAACCCTGCCATTAAATTGCTAGTGGCTGGTGCGGTATAAGCTGAGTAGCCGGTAGCAGTAGATTCTCCTGGAGTAATGCCATAGTAGTAGTTTGCATATTGGGAAGACTGCCTCTCAATACCCACCTGGGGATAAACAACGACATGCGCAAGCGTTTCTATCTCACCAAAATAAGAAAGCTCATAAAGGGCACCCTTTGATTTGCCAAAGTCATGATATGCATTGATAAAGAAAGCACCGATGGGCGTTTCTTGAAAAGTGCCCACACCTAATGGAATAGGATCACTACGATTGATTGAAGTTCCATTGATCGTAGATTTGACCGTATAAGTATCGAGATTAATTTTTCCACCAAGCTCGAAATAACCATAGCCCATCTTGAAAGTTTTAATACCAACTTCATCGATCCGAGCAAAGAAGCGCTCATAGTCAAAGAAGGCATAAGGGAGGGCTAAGGACTGAGTACCCTCGCTACCGATATGCAAATTAGACGTATACACTGCTGCACCAATGTCGCCCACAATGTGATCGGGTAAGCCATCGGGAACATCATCCATAGCAAAGCTAGGCAGAGCAATCGTTAAAAGAGCGGCAAATAAGATCGATTTCATGGGCAAATAATAAAAGATTATTGAGCGCTGATGCGTAGTTTGGGTTATTTTTTTGGTGAACTAACGTGATCTAAGGTTTCTTTGGCATACCACCCAATGCGCCCCTCTGGATCCATGCGTTGAACATCTTCTAAAGCGGTTCGCAAAAGCTCATTTTCTTCTTCAAGTTGGTAAACCCGATTACGCAGATTGCTCGCATCTAACCACGAGCCAATCGCGCTAATCAGGCGTGCAATCAGGTAGCTCCAGTTAGGCATGTTAATAGTATGCCAAACCTGGCTAATTCATGATTAAATCGAGCAATATCAAGTTCAAACCCGAAAGCACCCATGACAAAATCATCCTACTTCGCGCTCATTCTGTGTCTAGGTCTGGCTGCTTGTGCTGCAGAGTTCACAGATGGCTCTGACGCCAATCATGTGACATTCTTAAATAGCAATGACTCCTCCATGGCGGAGTTGACTAAAAAAGCACAGGCCTATTGCGAGCAATATGGAAAAGTAGCCACCTACAGAAACAGTGACACTGCATTAGTAGCAGTGTTCGACTGTAAATTACCTCGTTGAAGCTTAGCCGGCTAGGTCAGATTGAAAAATGAGACCGGCATGCTCCCGAAGAGCATGAAATTGAACAGCTTCCCAGCGCTGGCTAGCAACATCGAGCTCTGATTTATGGGTAGCCAGAAATACTGGCGCCCCTACAACATCTTCCGCCATGCGGTGAATATTTTCTTGAATGAATTTCTTTAAAGCGACTGCGTCATCAGAGCTTACCCAACGTGCCAGACTAAAGCGAGCTGGAAGGAGTCTAACCTCAGCGCCATATTCGGTTTGCAATCGGTGACTGACTACCTCAAACTGGAGTTGACCAAACGCCCCTAAGAGCATTGTTCCGCCTGACATTGGGCGGAAGACCTGAATGGCACCTTCTTCACCAAGTTGCATGAGTCCGGTTCGTAATTGTTTGGTGCGCAGGGGATCGGCAGATTCAACCATGCGAAAAATTTCTGGGGCAAAAAAAGGTAAGCCCGTAAATTGCAATTGCTCGCCTTCGGTAAGCGTGTCTCCTAGACGAAGTAGGCCATGATTTGGTAAGCCAATGATGTCACCAGGAAATGCCTCATCAAGAATATCGCGTCGCTGGGATAAAAAGGAGAGGGCATTATTGGTGCGCACCTCTTTGCCGTTGCGGCAGATCTTGAGCTTCATGCCGCGCTCAAAGTGACCAGAGCAAATTCGCAAGAAGGCAACGCGGTCGCGATGGGCGGGATCCATATTGGCCTGAATCTTGAATACCACTGCCGAGAATTTATTCTCAGCAGGACTTACTTCGCGTTGCAGTGCTTTACGAGATCCTGGCGCTGGTGCTAATTCAACCAGGGTGTTGAGAATTTCTCTAACACCGAAGTTATTAATTGCGGAACCAAAAAATACTGGCGACTGCCGTCCGGCCAAAAAGGCCTCACGATCAAAGGCTGGCATAGCATTCTGAATTAAATCAACTTCTGTAAGCGCTTCATCCAAGCTCGATCCGAGACGCTCTTTTAACTGCGCATCGTTCACATCAATGATGGTATGAGAGTCTTCGGTTACGCGATCTTCGCCTGCTTTGAACATGCGCATTTGTGAGTGAGCAATGTCGATCACGCCCGCAAAAGATTTACCCATACCGACGGGCCAAGTGAAGGGAACCACTTCAATTCCGAGGGCGGTCTCAATCTCGTCCATCAACTCCATCGGCGGCTTAACTTCCCGATCCATTTTATTGATGAAAGTAACAATTGGTGTATTGCGTGCGCGACAAACCTCGAGTAATCGCAAGGTCTGTGATTCAACACCATTGGCAGCATCAATTACCATCAGTGCAGAGTCAACCGCAGTTAACACTCGGTAAGTATCTTCAGAGAAATCTTGGTGGCCCGGCGTATCGAGCAAATTAATAATGCAATCGCGATATTCCATCTGCATCACAGAGCTCGCAACAGAGATGCCGCGCTGCTTTTCAATTTCCATCCAGTCTGAGGTGGCATGCCTACTGGCTTTTCTTGCCTTTACGCTACCCGCAATCTGAATCGCTCCAGCGTACAGAAGTAATTTTTCTGTAAGCGTCGTCTTGCCAGCGTCTGGGTGGGAGATGATTGCAAAACTGCGGCGACGAGATACCTCTGCGGCGGTATTGCTGGATGGATTCGTTTCGATGGTAAATCTGCGCTTATTCTGGGAATGACCCTGATTATAAGCGGGCACCCCTTGCTAGAACTGTTCTTCCGGCCGTAAAAAACGCCACTGTCCTGGTGGTAGTGGGCCCAAAGAAATTCGCCCCATGCGCACCCGCTTAAGACCTAATACTTTTAGCCCAACCATCTCACACATTCTTCGGATCTGGCGCTTGCGGCCTTCTCTTAAAACAAATCGCAATTGATCCTCGTTTTGCCAACTGACTTGGGCTGGCTTGAGGACAACGCCGTCTAGGCTGAGTCCATGTTTTAGAAGATCCAAATCGGCAAATGAGAGCTTGCCTTCTACTCTGACGAGATATTCTTTCTCTATAGGGCTGTTTTCCCCAATCAACAGCTTGGCAATTCGTCCATCTTGAGTCAGAACTAGCATGCCAGTAGAGTCAATATCAAGCCGGCCGGCAGGGGCTAAACCACGGGTATTGAATTTTGCGCTGCGGCCTTTATCCAAGGGGCTGGGAAAGTAATTCTCCGGCGTAATCAGCGATGCGGCTGGTTGATACTCTTGTTCATCATCAAAGTGAGAAATGTAGCCCACCGGTTTATTCAAAATGACGGTTACCCTAGAAGCCTGTTGTTTTTGGGCGCTGGATTGCAGCTCAATTTTTTGATGGCGAAAGGCTCGAACCCCGAGTTCATTGACAACTTCTCCATCTACCGTCACTAGACCTTGCTCAATGTAGGCATCGGCCTCACGTCGAGAGCATAGGCCTAGCTCTGAGAGCAGTTTTGAAACACGGATTTTTTCCTGATCTTCCATGCCCTCATTATCAAGCAGTAGCGATTTATGGGCAAAAGCGCCATAAAGCTATAAAATTCCGAAATTACGTAATATTTAAAAAACCTATTCTTATATAAAGCGAGACTAAATTGACCGCGACTCTCAAAAAACCCCCAATTTATAAAATTCTGTACTTTCAGGTGCTCGTAGCCGTTGCAATCGGTGTTTTCATGGGTCATTTTTACCCTGAAGCGGCCGTTGCTATGAAGCCCTTCGGAGATGCATTTATTAAGGGCATCAAGATGCTGATTGCCCCAATTATTTTCTGTACCGTCGTGCTGGGTATTGCGGGCATGGAAGATATGAAGAAGGTGGGCAAAACTGGCGGTTTAGCACTTCTTTACTTTGAAGTTGTGAGCTCTCTAGCCCTCATTATTGGCTTAGTTGTTGTTAATGTATTCCAACCAGGTTCTGGCATGAATATTGATCCTGCCTCGCTGGATACCAAAGGCATCGCAGCCTATACCGGCCCTGGAAAAATCGGTACCGTTGTCGACTTCTTAATGAATATCATTCCTAGCACTGCAATTGATGCATTTGCTAAGGGCGATATTTTGCAAGTGCTTTTCTTCGCCATCTTGTTTGGTTTTGCGTTACATAAGTTTGGCGGCCGCGGCACTTTAGTATTTGACTTAACAGAAAAGCTATCCCACGTTCTTTTCGACATCATCGGCATCATCATGAAGTTTGCCCCTGTTGGCGCTTTTGGTGCAATGGCTTTCACAATTGGTAAGTACGGGATTGTCTCTTTGTTCTCATTAGGCAAGCTCATGGGTAGTTTCTATATCACTTGCCTACTATTTGTCTTCATTGTGCTCGGTCTGATCGCACGCTTTAATGGCTTTAGCATTTTCAAGTTCGTGCGCTATATCAAAGAAGAGTTACTGATTGTTTTAGGCACCTCTTCTTCGGAGTCAGTCCTGCCACGAATGATTGAAAAAATGGAAGTCTTAGGCGCCAAGAAGAGTTGTGTCGGCTTGGTTATTCCTACTGGCTATTCCTTTAATTTAGACGGTACCTCGATTTATTTAACGATGGCAGCCATCTTTATCGCGCAGGCTACCAATACACAAATGACTCTGGTGCAAGAGATCACCTTGCTGTTGGTCCTACTTTTGACCTCTAAGGGCGCTGCTGGCGTTACAGGCAGCGGCTTCATTGTTTTGGCTGCAACTCTCTCTGCCGTAGGTAATGTGCCGGTAGAAGGCCTAGCCATCATTTTGGGTATTGATCGCTTCATGTCCGAAGCCCGTGCCTTAACTAATTTAGTTGGTAACGGTGTAGCAACAATCGTTGTCGCCAATTGGACTGGTGAGCTCGATCACAAGCGATTGAATGCAGTGCTCAATCGCGATAGCTGGATTGAAGCGCAAGAGCCTGAAGTTATTCTAGATCGTCAGCAGGATAAGATGAAGTAATGAGTGTGGTACTTAGCTTGGCGGAGCTAAGCTAAGTACGCACAATATGAACGCTGCAGGAAGCCTCTTCGACTATCTTTGTCATCGAGGTTCTCCAGGGCGTGACTTTATTGGGCAGTCTATGCGTTGCACCAATTAAGATTAATGATGCATCATTGTCCTTGGCGAATTCCACAATTCTGCTAGCAGGGTCAAGCGCCTCCAATACATGATAAGAAATTCTTTCTGGAGGAAGCTTCAGTGGCTTAGCCCATTCCATCAGCTGGACTAAGTGCCCTCGCACAATTCCGCTGGCTGTTTCGCTTTCCTGATTCCCTTCATAGGTTGGCGTACTTGCAATGGTGCTCACACAAATTAAACGACCCTCTGAGTAAGCTTGCAATAAATTTTTAGCGGCGACTTGCATCTTCAGTTGAAGTGCTGCATCAGATTGGCGTGTATCAATCGCAGCAATCATGAGGGGTGAATCTTGGTTGCCAGCGCTAGGAAGGGGGCTTGGTGAGGGCTCGTAACCAGCGGCCTGAAACCAGCGAGTGAGGTTTTCCCAAAAGCTTGGTGGCTCAACTCGATCAGCGCGCTCAGTGAGCTTAAGAGACTCATGATCTAACAAAATTTGTCGCAAGCGTGCGGCACTTTGAATTCGACTGGCTGCACGAGGTTCTAGACAGCGAAGAATCACTTCTTGAAGCCAGCGTGGAATTTCTTTGCGAATCCCGCGTGGTGGAAATGGCTCAGCCCATAAACGTTTTCGAAGTCCGCCCATGGTTTGAGGGTTGCCAAATGGCAGCTCTCCAGTAAGCAGTTCATACATGATGACGCCAATCGAAAAGATATCGCTGCGATAGTCTTCACGGATACCCACGATTTGCTCTGGTGAGACGTAGGGCGCAGACCCAACACCTTTTCGCATTTCTTCTGCAAGTAGATCTGGAAAACGGGCATGGTGCGATAGGCCAAAATCAATCAGAGTGAGCTTGCCATGTTCATCAAGCAAAATATTTTCTGGCTTGATATCCAGATGAATTGCATCTTGCGAGTGAAGTGATTGAACTGCTTGGGCTAGGTCAGCGCCAATCTGAATCACCTCTTCAATACTAAATTTTTTTCCTTCTTTGATGAAGTCTTCCAGGGGCCTACCATTCACTCTTTCCATGGCGATATACGGTTGGGTCGCCATACTGCCAGCCCCCAAATATTTAGGAACGTAGGGGCTGTTGAGGGCGCGCAAAATAGTAAGCTCAGTCTCAAATCCAATTAAGCTTTCAACCGGCTGATCTTTGCCAACCCGAGGAATCTTCAGAAGAATTGGAACATCAATGCCTGCTTTTGTAGCCGAGAAGAGGCTGGCCATACCGCCACGATGAACTTCTTTTCCCAACAAGAAGCCATCAACAACCTTGCCCTCTTGAAAAATATCATCGACCGCTTCGATATCTGAGGAAAGTGGCATAGCTTATTTGCCTGTCAGCAGACGATTTGCAAGCTCTTCAGGGAGGCCTGCCCGCCTGACTTTTTCTGCTGCTGTGAAGTGATCGTAAGGCGTGCGATGAAAGGTGAGCGACTGAGAGTCAGGCTCAAATACAGCAAAGCATGCTGCTGGATTGCCATCACGAGGCTGCCCTAAAGAGCCAACCACGCTGACCCACTTGCGATGATTCATGACCGGCACATCATCGCCTGGATGCGGTGCAAAACGAATCAGTTTACCCACGGCACTTTGATAGAAGAGTGCTTGCTCATGAGCATGGCCAACAAAGGTATAAGGCTTGCCAGAACTTTGTGCACATTGCCAGGCACTCATACTGTCGGTGACGTAATTCCAGGCTTCAGGATGATGTGCGGAGGCATGGGTATAGCAAATTTGTTCTTCATGAATGATCAATGGCAAGTCTTTCAAAAACTGCACTTGAGCGGAATTGAGTTGGGTTTTGGTCCACTCAATCGCAGCGTTAGCATTGATATTCATTTGCTGTGTGTAGTCTTTAAAGATGGCTTCATCATGATTGCCGCGGACTGCGATCGCTTGCTTAGCATCTATCAGTGCAGCAATTCTATCGATTAAAGCGCTGGGATCGGCGTTATATCCAACCAGATCGCCCAGAAAAGCCATGCGTGTGACACCCAGCTCTTTAGCTCTGGCCATGCAGGCTTCAAAGGCTTCTAAATTACTATGGAGATCGGCAAAAAGCCCAATACGTTCGCTCATCCTTGAATGATAGGATAAAAGTAGCGGCAACTAAAGACTTGCTTGCTGCCTTGCGTCTTAATAAGGGCTGGCCTCTTGATTGGGGCGATTTTTAAAGCGCTTATGGACCCAGTAATACTCCGCAGGTCTGAGCCGAATTTCTTTTTCAAAGATTTGGTTTAATCGAGCCGTATCAGCCTCGGGATCATCGCTGGGGAAGTTTTCTAGAGGTTTACTGATCGAGCAGATGTAGCCGGAGCCATCTTCTTTGAGGGTGGTGATCATGGTGCAGACATCAGCCCCCGTAATTTTGGCGAGGCGCGACACTGCGGTAATCGTATTGGTTTGAATATTAAAGAAGGGTACAAAAGTAGAGTCTTTAATCCCCAAATCAATATCGGGGGCAATGATAATAAAACTACCTTTACGAATCTCGCGAATCAATTCCATCGAGTTGCCTTGTCGGTCAATCGAATTGCCACCAAAGCGATTGCGCCATTCAATAATTTTTTGATTGAAGAAGGGGCTCTTCATTTTCTGAAAGAATCCGGAAGTGCGGGGCCAATCATGGGTTTTGGAAAGAGCACTCAATACAATGCTGCCCTCTATGCCGGTGAAGTGCATGTTTACCAAGATACGCGGTTTACGACTGGCAAGGTTTACTTCGGATTGCACTTCAATCATGTCGCTCACTTGTTTAGCGCTACCGAGCCAAATGATACTTTTCTCCACTAGGCTGCGGCCGAGGAGGCGCCAATGTTTTCGACTTAACTGATTTATTTCATTAGGGCTTAACTCGGGGAAACACAAACTCAAGTTGGTCTTCACCACACGATTGCGCTCACTTGGTAGCAAGGCGGCAATGCTACCGAGCAGATATCCAAGATTGACGAGCAGCCTGTAGGGGAGAATTGAAAGAAGCTTTAAAAAACCAACTGCAAGCTGATTTGAAAGATTTTTCAGCAACTAGCTAGACTCATTCTCATAACGCAGCAGAGTTTTTTCGTAACGCACTTTCATTTCCTCTGGAGAGCTAATTGACATTCCTAAATCATTTACTAAGCCAGTCTCTAGGCGGTACGTCCAACCATGAACAGTGAGGTCTTGACCCCTTAACCATGCATCTTTGACGATGGTTGTCTCGCAAACATTGATCACTTGTTCAATGACATTGAGCTCGCATAAACGGTCTTGGCGTTTTGGCGTAGGCAGTACTTCACCTAAATAACGTTCGTGTTTTTGGTGAACGTCTTTAACATGACGCAACCAATTGTCCGCTAGACCAACACGGCGATCACTCAATGCGGCGTGGACGCCGGCGCAGCCATAATGACCAACAACGAGAATATGTTTTACTTTTAGCAAGTCAATGGCAAACTGAATCACCGATAAGCAATTTAAGTCGGTGTGTACAACGACATTGGCTACATTGCGATGAACAAAGAGTTCGCCAGGTAGTAGATCAACAATTTCATTGGCAGGAACGCGGCTGTCAGCACAGCCAATCCAAAGATACTCAGGGGCTTGCTGAGAGACCAGGCGCTTAAAAAATTCAGGATCTTCTTTCACCATCGCCTCGGCCCAGGCGCGATTATTGGCAAAAAGACTGTTTAGGGATTCAGAGTTTTTGATTGGCATAATTCAAGTTTAAAGTACTTTGATGACGCCGACTTGGATTAAACAAACCCCCACTGGGATTGTGCTTAGTATTTATTGCCAGCCTGGAGCTAAGCTCACGAAGGTAGTGGGGCTTTTTGATACTTGCTTGAAAATCTCGTTACAAGCTCCAGCGGCTGAAAACCAAGCCAATGAAATGCTGCTAGCTTGGCTGTCCAAACAATTAAAAATTCCTCAAAAGCAAATTCAGTTTATTTCTGGTCAGAACAGTCGAAAAAAGCGGATTGAAATTTGGGGCTCTATCACCCCTGAGCAGATTACCCAAGCCCTAATGCCCAAGTAATGTTTAGGACTTACTCACCAAAATAGGGCCCACAAAATACCCAGAATTAACACCCATTTGCCGATGTAATAAACCGGTCGATGTTTGGCTTTAAGCTGCTTTGCCAAACTTCTCAGATGGTAGAAATACTTGAAAAGGACATTTACAAAGCCAACTTTTTCACCCTCAACATTCTGCGAGGATGCCGCACTCATGACGTACTTGCCAAACAAGCGATTAAAGATGCGCATGAACGGGGTATATAAAGGCCTTTCAACATCACAGAACAAGACGATACGCTGATGATCGGTTTGATTGGCCGCAAAGTGAATAAAGGTTTCATCGAACATGACCGCCTCCCCCTCTTTCCAGTAGTAGGATTGACCATCTACGTCAATAAAGCACTTAGGGTCATTGGGCGTTACTAAGCCCAAGTGATAGCGTAAGGAGCCTGCATAGGGGTCGCGATGGCGCACTAAAGTAGCGCCCGGGGGGAGAGAAGCAAACATCGCTGCCTTAATCGAGGGAATCGATTTCAGTAACGCCAGGGTTTTTGGGCACGCCGCAATAGCGGAAGGCATTTCTTTGCCATACCAACAGAGATGAAAGCGCTTCCAGCCCGTTCGGAAAAAAGAGTTGAAGCCAAGATCGTTATAGCCAGTTGCTGCAGCAATGGCCCCATCGGCATTTAAAGAAAGTGCTTCTTGCCGAATGGTTTCCCAATGCTCTTTGAGGGGCGCTAAGTCTGGAAACTGGTCCACTGGAATATAGGCTGTGGGCTTAATCTTTGAAAAAAGATAGAGCATGCAATTGATTGGGGCCAGTAGCACCTGGTAATCCATTAGAGAGCGGACAAGTCCAAAACGGACTTTGCCCCGAAAATAAACGTAGAGCGCAGAGACCACAAAAATTAAAAAGATGATGTGACGTGTTTGCATGAGATTGGGCTGATTTATATGGATTTATTCATTTTAAGTTGCCTAATCTAAACTATTCATCTATTTCTTCATTGAGTATGCTCAAATTGGGGTTTATTAGAACTGGCAAAGGAAATGGCAAATGAATCGATTTCTGAAATGGCTCTTAAGCCTTGTTTTAATTGGGTTTGTAGGCCTTTTTGCCTACACTTGGGCAATGCTCAATTGGTCCTACGCAACTGGGGAGAGGGCCGGTTATGTCCAGAAATTCTCCAAAAAAGGCTTCATTTGCAAAACCTGGGAGGGGGAGCTCGCAATGGTATCGATGCCAGGAACAATCGCTGAAAAATTCTTCTTTACGGTGCGCGATGATGCAGTCGCCCAAAAATTGAATGCTAATCTTGGCAATAAAGTGGTTGTGAAGTATGAGCAACACATCGGTTTGCCAACCAGCTGTTTTGGCGAAACAGAATATTTTGTTTCTGGTGTGGAAGCTGTTCAAGAGTAAAAACTATTTCGCTTTCACTTTAATTTTGTAATTTTTTGTGGTTAAAATCACCTGAGCGCAATCTGCGCCGACATCAATATTAATAAGGAGCTTCACTTGAATAAAGCAGAACTAATCGCAGCGATTGCTGACGATGCTGAGATCTCAAAAGCCAAGGCTGAATTTGCATTAAATTCCGCTATTGAGCACATCATTAAAGCTGTTACTAAGGCTGATTCAGTTCAGTTGATTGGTTTCGGTACTTTCTCATCTGGCAAACGTGCTGCACGTATGGGACGTAATCCAAAAACTGGTGAGCCACTCAAAATTGCTGCTGCTAAGACTGTTAAGTTCTCTGCTGGCAAAGCATTTAAAGATTCTGTAAATAAGCGTAAGAAGTAATTTGCACTTATGTGAAAAAAGCCCGGTTCTCCGGGCTTTTTTATTATCTACTGACCCTGTTAGGGCTTAGCTCTGGACTAAGCGGCGATGTCGATGAATGCTCATCAGGATGCCTGCCCCAAATCCAAGCGTCACTAAGGCTGTACCGCCATAGCTAATAAAGGGAAGTGGTACACCAACTACTGGCAATAAACCGCTGACCATGCCAATGTTGACAAAGGCATAGGTAAAGAAAATCATTGTTACTGAGGCCCCAAGTAATCTCGTAAATAGATTGGGCGCCCCCGCAGAAATTGCCAACCCTCTTTTAATGAGGGCGAAGAAAAGAGCCAACAGGATTAAGTTACCGACTAAACCAAATTCTTCAGAGAAGACGGCAAATACAAAGTCAGTATGTTTCTCGGGAATAAATTCCAGATGAGCCTGGGTGCCCTGAAACCAACCTTTGCCAAGGAGTCCTCCGGAGCCAATCGCAATCATCGATTGAATCGTATGAAATCCTTTGCCCAAGGGGTCGCTGCTAGGATCAAGCAAAGTACAAATGCGATGTTTTTGATAGTCATGTACAAATGGCCATGTAATATCTGGAGCGCAAATCGTATTGCCGAAAATAACGATCAAGACGATTCCAAAAAAGCCTACACCTATAAATGGCAGAATCCATTTCCAAGGGAGTCCTGCCAAAATAATCACATACATTCCAGCAGCAAAAACTAAGAGCGCAGTGCCTAAGTCGGGTTGACGGGCAATCAAAAAAACAGGGATCGCTAAGATCGCTCCGGCAATCCCATAATCCCAACCCTTTTGAATACCCTCTCTTTTTTGAAAGTACCAAGCGAGCATCAGTGGCATTGCAATTTTCATAATTTCTGAGGGCTGAATGACTACGCCAATATTGAGCCAGCGCCTTGCACCCTTTTTAATTAAGCCAAAGGCGGCTACTGCGACTAGGAGCGCAACTCCTAGGCCATATATCCAAACTGCTGCTAGTTCTAGCCATTTTGGTGGAATGCGTGAAACGATCCACATCACTACAAATGACAGTGCAAGATTTCGCAATTCATCTTCAATGCTGACAGGCGTTCCTTGGCTGGCTGAGAGGAATGTACAAAAACCCATGATTGCCAGACAAAGCAATATCAAACCTAGACGTTGATCTAGCCCTGAAGAAAATCTTAATAAGAGGGACCGAATTTTTTTTAAGGGGCTCTTTTCCATTCGGGAATCTCTTTAGGCCATTTGCCATCTATGTAGTAATCCAGTGCTTTACGTGCAATTGGTGCGGCATATTGTGCGCCAAAGCCGGCATTTTCTACCACCATTGCAATCACGATAGTGGGCTTATCAGCTGGGGCAAAAGCAATAAACAAAGCATGATCTCTCAAGAATTCAGCGGTAGCGCCATGTTTATATTCTTTCGAATTTAAGCTAAATACCTGTGCTGTACCCGTTTTGCCGCCAGCTACATAGTCTGCCCCCTGAAAGGCTGCTGCAGAGGTGCCTGAGCGATTTACTTCAATCATGGCATTTTTAATCACTGCAATATTTTCTGGATTGAGATCAATGCGGTAGCTCTCCTTTGGCGTTGTGAGCTCGCGACGACGAGTAAAGGGATCTTCAATCGCCTTTACAAGGTGAGGTTTCATAACCACCCCATTATTAGCCATATTGGCCATCGCATGGGCTAATTGCAGAATCGTGAAGGCGTTGTATCCCTGACCAATGCCTAAGGAAATCGTTTCACCTTCGTACCATTTTTGTTGCTCAGGTTTTTTGAAGGTATTTTTTTTCCAATCCGTAGACGGTAAAACACCTTTCGCTTCACCCTCTAAATCGATTCCAGTGATTTGGCCAAAGCCAAACGGTTTCATAAACGTCGCAATCATATCTACACCCATATCGCGTGCAAGCATGTAGTAGTAGGTGTCACAAGATTCAACAATCGACTTTTGCATGTCTACCGTACCGTGACCACCCTTTTTGTCATCGCGAAAGGTATGGTTACCAAAATCAAAATAGCCTGGATCAAAAATAGTTTGAGAAGGTGTGCGTTTTTTATTCTCTAGTGCCGCCAACGCCATGAAAGGCTTGTAAGTCGATCCGGGCGGATAAATTCCTTTTAAGGGGCGGTTATAGAGGGGTTTGGATGGAGAGTCATTGAGCTCTTTCCAAGTGACTGCATCAATACCTTCAACAAAGTCATTTGGGTTGAAGTTGGGCTTTGAAACAAAGGCTAAGATATCCCCAGTTTGGGGTTCAATCGCTACAAATGCACCACGAAAATTTCCATACAGCTGTTCAACCAAGTATTGCAACTTGATATCCACGGATAGGACAATATTTTTGCCCGGGATAGAGGGCGAGCTTGATAAGGTTCTTACTGGCCTACCACCGGCGGTAATTTCCACTTGATCGTAACCGGGAACCCCGCGCAAAACGCTTTCATATTTTTGTTCTAAGCCAATCTTCCCAACATATTGAATGCCGGGCAAGAAAGAAGTCTGTAGTGCATCGGGATCATCTGCTTTTGCATCACCGATCTCTGCTTGCATCCGCTCCTTATCTTTTTGCGAGACGCGCCCAATGTATCCAATTAAATGTGAGGCTAATTCGTTGTAGGGGTACTCACGAAAACTGCGAGCCCGAATATCTACTCCAGGAAAGCGATAGCGGTTTGCCATAAAGCGAGCTGTTTCAGTTTCATTAAGCATCGATCGCAAGGGAAAGGTGCCCATATTGCGCGAGTCTTCCAGCGAGCGCTTAAAGTTGCGACGATCGCGCGGAGAAATTTGTATGACTTCCGATAGCTGATTAATCAACTCATCAATATTGCCTTTAACTTCTTCGGCATTAACCTCGAGTGTTAGTGCAGAGTAGTTTCGGCCAATCACAATTCCTGAACGATCAATCAGAAGACCGCGATTAGCTGGAGCGGGTACCAATGCAATGCGATTATTTTCAGCAAGCAGCGAGTATCTACCGTGTTGAATCAGCTGCAGCCAAACTAGTCGAACACCCAGCAACGCAAAACAAACTGTAACGAACAAAGTCGCAATGTGAATGCGCTTTTGAAATGAATCGAGATTGGGTTTTTTGAAAGAAACCATGCAGCTTCTTAAAGTGGCCGAGTGTGATCTATGTCTATCGGTCTGCGCTGAGGTGCGAGCAGAATACGTGTTGCGAGCGGCCACAGCAGGGCCTCAATAAAGGCTTGAATTGCACCAGTAAGTGCCCACCAAATGATTTCTCCGCTCAAGATCCAATGCATGATCAAAGGAAATAACGCTACTAGTAAAAAGATCGGCAAGAGATGGAGCGCTTGAGATGCCACACTCAGGGCTACGATCCGCTTTTGCCAAGCAATTGCGATATAAGCGACTAGTGCATAACTAAAGGCATGTAAGCCTAGCAAATCCGAGTTGTGGACATCCATGAGAAGGCCGAAAATAAATGCCCAGGTCACACCGATATAACGGTGTTGATGGATATTCCAGAAAATAATACAAACGATTAGCCAGTCAGGCACCCATCCATAATTGCCAATCGGAAGTAGGTTGAGTAACAGGGCACAAAACAAGCTAAAGTAAATAAATACCGGATTAACCGGCCGCAGAATGTATCCGCTTTCAAGATCGATCATGGCATCCCCCTGGAGCGGGTTTGGCGACGCCCTGGTGCGGTGTTCGTCGTTGCTGCATTTCCACCAAACTTACTATTGAGATTAGGCGCCTTAGCATCCCACTGAGGGTCGTAAAGGAAGGCTAGTGCCTGACGGTAGCGATTAACAGCAGCTATGGGCACACAAAATACATTCGATGAGTTCTTCTCGGTATTGCGCTCGATACGGCTAATGACAGCAACGGCAAACCCCGGAGGGTAGACGCCGTCAATGCCCGAAGTGATTAAGATGTCACCCACCTCCAAATCACTGGCAACAGGGAGGTAACGAAGTTCTAGTGGATTGCCGCGACCAGCACCAAAAACAGCAGCGCGTAAGCCATTGCGAGCCACTTGGACTGGCACCGCAAAGTCGCGGTCCTCTAGGAGCGAAACTTCAGCTGAGTGATCATATAAGCGCACTACTTGACCCAGTATGCCGGCATCATTTGCAATTGGATTGCCGAGCTTCAATCCATCGTCACTTCCACGATTAATTACTACGCGTTGAGAAATCGGATTGGGTGGATTAAAGAGAATTTCTACGGGGAGTGTTTTGAACGCAAGCTGCTTTTGTAAATCCATGAGCTGGCGAAGATTTTGATTCTCAATCAATAAAAACTCAGATTGATTTGCCAGCAACGCAAGCTCAGCTTGACGTGCTTTGAAAACTTGATTTTCTTGCTCTAGCGTACCGCGCGTAGTGAAGTAATCGGTGCTGGCTTGATACACATTGCGGGGCGTGAGCATGATGTATTCAAGGGGACGCAAAACCCAATTCACATTATTGCGAATCGGATCCAGCGTCTTGAATCGATAGTCAATCAGCATCAGTGCAATGCTGATTGAAAGACAGACGATCAATTTGACTAAGGCCGGAATGCCTTGTCTAAAAAGAGGTGGAGCGCTATATTGCAATGCCCTGATCGATGTGAGAAGTGTTTACTCTTGCGAGAATACTCCGCCTAGCTTGTCCATGCGCTCTAGAGCAATACCAGAGCCACGCGCTACGCAGGTCAAAGGATCTTCCGCAACATGAATGGGCAGCCCTGTCTCTTCAAGCAACAGGCGATCAAGGTCACGCAATAGTGCACCACCACCTGTCAACATCATGCCGCGTTCGGCAATGTCCGATGCCAACTCAGGAGGAGTTTGCTCGAGCGCTGCTTTAACTGCGGTCACAATTTGATTGAGTGGATCGGTCAATGCTTCCAGGATTTCATTGCTGGTAACAGTAAAGCTGCGAGGAATACCTTCTGAAAGATTGCGACCCTTGACTTCCATCTCACGCACTTCAGTGCCAGGGAATGCAGAGCCAACCGTCTTTTTAATCAGCTCAGCAGTTTGCTCGCCGATCAACATGCCGTAGTTGCGGCGAATGTAGTTGGTAATGGCTTCATCAAACTTGTCACCACCAACACGAACCGAGCCTTTGTAAACCATGCCACCCAAAGACATCACGCCAACTTCAGTGGTGCCGCCACCAATATCCACCACCATTGAACCCGCTGCTTCCGAAACTGGCAAGCCTGCACCAATCGCTGCAGCCATAGGTTCTTCAATTAAGAAGACTTGTGAGGCACCGGCGCCGAGAGCCGATTCGCGAATAGCACGACGCTCAACTTGAGTAGATCCACAAGGAACGCAAATAATGATGCGAGGACTAGGCTTGAGAAGCTTGCTCTCATGAACCATTTTGATAAATTGCTTGAGCATTTGCTCTGTGATTGTGAAATCGGCGATCACGCCATCTTTCATTGGGCGAATGGCCTCAATATTGCCGGGAACGCGGCCCAGCATGGCCTTAGCCTCTTTTCCTACTGCCAAAATGGTCTTTTTGCCATTTGGGCCACCCTCTTGGCGGATTGCCACAACGGAGGGCTCATCCAGCACAATACCCCGCTCACGCATATAAATTAAGGTGTTGGCGGTACCCAGGTCGATGGCTAGGTCATTGGCAAAGTAGTTACGGAAAAAACCAAACATGATGTAGTGGGAAAATAAGAAGTGTTAATAAATATATAGGAATGATACTCTAGCGCCTCATGAAACTTGACGATGTTCAGCGCATTGCGCACTTATCTAGACTGGAATTAAATCCTACAGAAGCTGAGGGAATTTTGCCCCAGCTACAAGCTGTTTTTTCTCTAGTGGAGGAGATGCAGGCCGTAGATACTGCGGGGCTAGAGCCTTTGGCGCACCCTATCCTCTTTTTGCGCGAGTTAGCCCAGGCTTTGAGGGTGGATCAGGTCACCGAATCTGACCATCGTGCGGAAAATATGCTTTCTGCGCCAGCGCAACAAGACGGCTATTTCTTAGTTCCCAAGGTGATTGAATGAGTTGGCATAAAACCCCGATCACCCTGATGGCAAAGGCTCTAGAAGCCAAAGAGGTTTCTAGTACCGAGCTAACGCAGTACTTTTTAGATCGCATTTCAGCGGGTAAGGCATTCAACGCTTATCTAGACGTGAATCCCGAGCTTAGCCTTGCGCAAGCTGCCCAGGCTGACTCCTTAAGGGCCGCAGGCAAGGCCAGTAAATTAACGGGTATTCCTATTGCCCACAAAGATGTCTTTGTAACGAGGGGCTGGAAGTCCACTGCAGCCTCAAAAATGCTGGAAAACTATCAAAGTCCGTTTGATGCCACTGTGGTTGCTAATCTGGGCATTCCAGACCAGGCCAATGGTCATGGGGCTGGAATGGTTTGCCTGGGCAAGACCAATATGGATGAGTTCGCCATGGGCTCATCCAATGAAAACTCCGCTTACGGCCCAGTTTTGAACCCCTGGAATATAGAATATGTGGCGGGAGGCTCATCAGGCGGTTCAGCTGCAGCTGTAGCCGCTGGTCTGGCGCCGATTGCGACCGGTACCGATACTGGTGGATCCATTCGTCAGCCTGCAGCTTTTTGTGGATTGACTGGCATTAAACCAAGTTATGGGCGTGTATCCCGTTACGGGATGATTGCTTACGCCTCTTCCCTCGATCAAGCTGGACCAATGGGAAAAAGTGCCGAAGACTGCGCATTATTGCTTTCAGCGATGTCGTCTCACGATCCGCGCGACTCGACTTCTTTGGCAGATTCTGGCGAGGATTACAGCCGTTATCTCCAGCAGGATTGGCGCACAGGAAATGCAAACCCTGCAAAACCCTTAGAAGGTTTGCGGATTGGCATGCCAGCAGAATTTTTTGCAGAAGGGCTATCCGAAGAGGTCGCCAAGTCTGTCCAGGCGGCAGCAAAATTATTAGAAAGCTTGGGTGCCCAGATAATAGAAGTCAGCCTGCCAAAGACCAAGTTGTCTATCCCGGTCTATTACGTTTTGGCGCCAGCAGAAGCTTCAAGCAACCTAAGCCGCTTTGATGGTGTGCGTTATGGCTATCGCGCCAGTGAGTATCGCGATCTCAATGACATGTATAAAAAATCTCGCACTGAAGGTTTTGGTGCTGAGGTTAAGCGCCGTATTTTGATTGGTGCCTATGTGCTGTCTCATGGTTATTACGATGCTTATTATTTACAGGCTCAAAAAATTCGGCGGATTATTGCTGCTGATTTTCAAACCGCATTTCAGAGTTGCGATGTGATTCTGGGTCCAGTTGCGCCGGATGTTGCTTGGCGTCTAGGCGCAAAGTCAAAAGACCCCTTGCAGATGTATTTAGAAGATATATATACCTTGTCGGCAAATCTAGCGGGACTCCCAGCAATGAGCGCTCCTTGCGGATTTAATTCACAGAATTTACCAATTGGCATGCAGTTGATTGGTAATTATTTTTCTGAAGCTCGCTTATTGCAAGTTGCCCACCACTACCAGCAAGCCAGCGACTGGCATTTGCGTCAAGCAAGCGAGGTGGCATGATGCAATGGGAAGTCGTTATCGGGTTAGAGACCCACACACAGTTACAAACCCAATCCAAAATTTTTAGCGGCGCAAGCACACGCTTTGGTGCTGGACCAAACACACAAGCCTGTCCAGTTGATCTTGCCTTGCCTGGTGTCTTGCCGGTACTGAACCGCGCTGCTGTCGAGCATGCCATTCGATTTGGCTTATCAATTGGAGCCAAGATTGCGCCGGCTAGTATTTTTGCCCGCAAGAATTATTTCTATCCTGACTTACCCAAAGGCTACCAAATTAGTCAGTATGAAATTCCCGTAGTCTTGGGCGGCAGCTTAGAAATCTTAGTTGGCGATGAAGTCAAAGTAATTGAATTGACCCGCGCTCATCTTGAAGAAGACGCAGGCAAGTCTGTGCATGAGGAGGGCTTTATTGGCCCCCACGGCGAAGCTTCTAGCGGCATCGATCTGAATCGTGCTGGTACTCCTTTATTGGAAATCGTCACTGAGCCAGTGATGCGCAGTGCTGCAGAAGCGGTTGCGTATGCCAAAACTTTGCATGGTTTGGTGGTGTGGCTAGGAGTATGTGACGGCAATATGCAAGAAGGCTCTTTCCGTTGTGACGCCAACGTTTCAGTTCGACCAGTGGGACAAAAAGAATTTGGTACACGCTGTGAGATTAAAAATCTCAACTCCTTCCGTTTTTTAGAAGAAGCTATTCAGTATGAGATTCGGCGTCAAATCGAGTTGATTGAAGATGGCGGTACGGTGGTGCAAGAGACTCGTCTCTATGATCCTGATCGCGGTGAGACTCGCAGCATGCGCAGCAAAGAAGATGCCAATGATTATCGCTACTTTCCTGACCCCGATTTATTGCCAGTCATCATTGATGATGCTTGGATTGCAGCAGTCCGTGAAACGATGCCAGCATTGCCTGCTCAGCTACGCCAGCAATGGCAAGGTGAGTTTGGTTTGAGTCCCTATGACGCCCAACTGCTGACACAAGATCGCGATACGGCTAAATTATTTGAAGCCTTGCTGGCAATTGTTGGCAAGCCATTAGCTAAGGCCGCCGCCAATTTAATTGCCGGTGAATTTGCTTCTTCACTCAATCGTGCTGGCATCTCTGCTGCCGCTTCACCGCTGCAGGCGACTCACCTTGCTCCCTTATTACAACGGGTTGCTGATGGCACCATCTCTAACAAGATTGCTAAAGATATATTTGCGATCCTTTGGGAGGAAGCACTTTCTGGAAAACCGGTTAGCTCAGTTGATCAAATCATTGAAGCGAAAGGCTTAAAACAAATTAGCGATAGCGGTGCCTTAGAGCTCATCATTGATACAGTATTGGCAGCCAATCAAAAATCAGTTGAAGAGTTCCGCTCTGGAAAAGAGAAAGCATTTAATGCTTTGGTCGGACAAATCATGAAAGCCTCCCAAGGTAAAGCGAACCCAGGTCAAGTCAATGAGCTGTTACGTAAGAAGTTAAGCTAAAGAAAAAATAGAGAGATAGATTGATGAGCGTAATTGATAGCAAACAAGCCGAGCAAGAAGAATTAGTAGCAGAGTGGTTACGAGCAACCCCTGGTTTCTTTGAGCGCTATGCCAATCTGTTAAATGAGATTCGTCTCAAGCATCCGCACGAAGATCGCGCGATTTCTTTACAAGAGCGGCAGATGACTTTGCTGCGCACCCAAAACCAAGAATTGAATCGTCGCTTAAGTGAGATGCTCCATTTTGGCAGCCGTAATGACAAAACCCAGCAGGCACTCGTTGCTTGGCTGTTGCAATTGATGCGCGCTAATACCAAGGCTGAGGTCGAGAGTGCGGTAACGCTGGGGTTGGCAGCAGTGTTTGAGGTCGATAGTGCGCAACTGCTCTCACCCCATTCTGCATTCGGTCCTTGGATCGACACTCCCTTGTGCGGGTCTGCAAAAGAATTGGCAGCGGCAAGCGTAGATTTGTTGGCAACGCAAACAGCAATTGATCCAGCATGGCAAAGTATGGTTGCCATTGGCCTACCAATTGCGAAGGGCGCATCAACCCCCCACTCTCCAGCAGTGCTGCTGTTGGCTAGCAAAGATGAGACTCGTTTTACAGCGGATATGGGCGCCTTCTATTTAAAGCAGATCGCAGAGCTCACTGCTGCAGCTTTAGATCGTGTTAAAGCATATGAAGACAGCAGCAGCTGAAACTCAGCCGCTTCATCCGCTGATGCAAGAGTATTTGCATGAGCTACATGTATTACGTCAACTTTCACCACATACGCTAAAGGCGTATGGCCAAGATCTTTCTACTCTGCAAAATTTTGCTGCTGAGGATGCTGTTGAATTGCTGAAAGTCAGTAATGCGCATATTCGACGCTGGGCGGGTAGGTTACATGCCAAAGGCAAATCATCCAGAACTATTGCCCGGGGGCTTTCTGCATGGCGAGGATGGTTCGACTGGATTACCGAGAAGGATGCGCGTTCAGCAAAGCACAGCTTGCTTGTCAATCCTGTAGACGATGTTAAAGCCCCGAAGCGATTGAAGTCATTGCCCAAAGCGCTCTCCGTTGAGCAGGCTTTGGCTTTGGTTAATCAGGCGGTGCGCGAAGCTCAAGAGAAAAACGATTTAGAAACCGTTCGGGATGCAGCGCTAATCGATCTTCTGTATTCATCAGGATTGCGTCTTTCAGAGTTGTTGGGGATTGATGTATTGCAGAGCAAGGATCGCCAACAAGAGTCAGCCGGCTGGCTGGACTGGGATGCTGCTGAGGTGACAGTATTAGGAAAGGGCGGTAAGCGACGCTCTGTCCCGGTGGGCGTCCCTGCCATGAGCTCCTTGAAGGCCTGGAGAGATCTGCGTGATGCATCACCTCATGCCACTCAATCAATCGCCTTGTTTATCTCAGCTAATGGGGCTCGCCTATCACCCAGAACAGTTCAATCACGCCTGAAAAGCCTAGCGATGAGGGCGGGGCTTCCAACCCATGTGCATCCTCATATGATGCGGCACAGCTTCGCTAGTCACGTTTTGCAATCATCCCAAGATTTAAGGGCGGTGCAGGAGATGTTGGGTCATGCCAGTATCGCCAGTACCCAAATTTATACCTCTTTGGATTTCCAGCATTTAGCTCAGGCCTATGACAAAGCCCACCCACGTGCAAAAGTAGGCAAAGGCTAAGCAACTCGGTAATATATGAGTTTCCCTTTGTGGGAAATCTGAATTTTGAATGGACCTGTGATGGCATTAATTCCTGTAACAATCCTGACCGGCTTTTTAGGCAGCGGAAAAACTACTCTCCTCAAACATATTTTGACCGAGCAACACGGCAAGAAAATTGCCGTGATTGAAAACGAATTCGGCGAGGAAAATATCGATAACGATATTTTGGTTCAAGATCATCAAGAAAATATTGTGCAAATGAGCAATGGCTGCATTTGCTGCACAATCCGCGGGGACTTAGTTGAGGCCCTCAATGCGCTCTGGCAAGAGCGTAAAGACAAAAAAATCAGCTTTGATCGGGTCGTCATTGAAACCACGGGGGTTGCCAATCCAGGGCCTGTAGCACAGACCTTCTTTATGGATGATGATGTTGCTGATCACTATGTCTTAGACGCAGTGGTGACGCTGGTAGATGCCAAGCATGGCCAACAACAGCTTTCTGAGCATGAAGAGGCTCAGCGACAGGTAGGCTTTGCCGATCAAATCTTCATCACCAAAACAGATCTGGTTAGCCAGGCTGAAGTGGAGGCTCTGAAGAATCGCTTAATGCATATGAACCCCCGTGCACCAATTCAGGGGATTGCCAAAGGGATTGTTCCTTTAAATGCGGTGCTGGACCTCAAAGGCTTCAATCTCAATGCCAAATTAGACATTGATCCTCATTTTCTGGAGCAAGAAGATCATGATCACAGTACTTGTGGGCATGACCACAGTCATGATCATGAGCACCATCATCATGACCACGACCATGCACACGATCATCATGGGCACGCAGGACACACAGATCGCATCCAGTCTTTCGTATTTCGTAGTGATAAACCCTTTGATCATCAAAAGCTAGAAGACTTCCTGGGCGGGATTTTGGAGGTATTTGGTGAGAAGATGCTGCGCTATAAGGGGGTCTTATATGTCAAAGGAAGCCCCCGCAAGGTGGTTTTTCAGGGGGTTCATCAGATGATGGGCAGCGATTTAGCCGGCCCTTGGGGCTCTGAGCCTAAACAAACCCGCATGGTCTTCATTGGGATTGATCTGCCGAAGGACACATTGCTGGCTGGCCTAGAAGGCTGCTTGGTCTGAGCCGGATTCCGATACAATCCACCGCCACAGTAAATATTGATAAAAGGTCGCAAAACTTTGGCAGAATGAGGCAATAATGCTTCAAACCCAGGAAAGAATGAAATGACGGTAAAAACAGCAACAAAACCTGCAGCAGCTAAAACAGCCAGCAAAGCAGTTAAAGGTGCCCCACTCACTGAGGACACTTTAATGAAGATGTCCGAGAAGGAGTACATGAATGCCGCTCAATTGGATTTTTTCCGTCAAAAGCTTTTAACCCTCAAAGACGATATCTTGAAGAATGCTTCAGAGACTACCGAGCATCTTCGTGAAAACATTTTGGTTCCTGATCCAGCTGATCGGGCAACGATTGAAGAAGAGCATGCGCTTGAATTGCGGACCCGTGATCGCGAACGCAAACTCTTGAAAAAAGTTGAGCAAGCCCTGGCCCGCATTGAGTCAGGAGACTACGGCTGGTGTGAAGAGACTGGCGAACCTATTGGCCTATCGCGCTTAATCGCAAGACCTACCGCGAACTTATCGCTTGAGGCGCAAGAGCGTCGCGAGCTGCGTCAAAAACTATTTGGCGAATAAATCGCTTTTCTGATGACCAATTCCTTGCCTACGCTCGCCGATATTCCGCCAATTTTGAAGGCGGAGATTCTGGCCGAAGCATTGCCATACATTCGCCAATATCACGGTAAGACTATTGTGATTAAGTACGGCGGCAATGCGATGGTTGAAGAGCGCCTGAAAGAAAGTTTTGCACGTGATGTGATTTTGCTCAAACTCGTTGGCATGAACCCGGTAGTGGTTCATGGAGGCGGACCACAGATTGATGAAGCACTCAAAAAGATTGGCAAAGTTGGCACCTTTATTCAAGGTATGCGCGTCACCGATGAAGAAACCATGGAAGTGGTTGAGTGGGTTCTGGGTGGTGAAGTACAACAAGATATCGTGATGTTGATTAATCATTTTGGCGGTCAAGCAGTTGGCTTAACTGGAAAAGATGGTGGCTTAATTCATGCTAGAAAACTATTAGTACCTGATGAAAATAAGCGCGGTGAGAATATTGATATTGGCTTTGTAGGTGAGATTGAAGCGATTAATCCTGCGGTAGTGAAGGCCCTCCAGGATGATGCTTTTATTCCAGTCATTTCCCCAATTGGATTTAGCGAAGAGGGTCAGGCCTACAACATTAATGCAGACTTGGTGGCTGGCAAGATGGCCGAAATTTTGCATGCAGAGAAATTGGTGATGATGACCAATATTCCTGGCGTCCTTGATAAGAATGGCAAGCTCTTGACGGATTTAACGGCTCGCGAGATTGATGAATTATTTGCAGACGGAACGATTTCTGGGGGCATGTTGCCCAAGATTTCCTCTGCCTTAGATGCAGCTAAGAGTGGTGTGAATTCAGTTCATATTATTGATGGCAGAATTGAACACTCCCTATTGTTAGAAATTTTGACTGAGCAAGCTTTCGGAACGATGATTCGTTCTCGATAGATATTGAATAAGCGATAAGAGATGCCAGATTCTTTGAATCCAGCGAGCAATATGGATGTTGATAAGACGCGCAAACGTCCGCGCCCTGGCGAGCGTCGCTTACAAATATTGCAAGTTCTGGCTGAGATGTTGCAAAACCCCAAAGGTGAGCGAGTCACTACTGCAGCTTTGGCGGCGAAGATTCAAGTTTCAGAGGCTGCCCTCTATCGTCATTTTGCCAGCAAGGCACAAATGTTTGAAGGCTTGATTGCTTTTATTGAGCAAACTGTCTTTGGGCTGATTAATCAAATTAACCAAAAAGAAGAGTCTGGCCTTGCTCAGGCCCGTGGGATTTTGCAAATGCTGTTATTTTTTGCTGAAAAAAATCCTGGTATGACACGTGTGCTTTTAGGAGATGCTTTATTGCAAGAGGATGATCGTTTGCAAGAACGCATTACCCAAGTGCTTGATCGTGTAGAAGCCTCCTTGAAGCAAGCCTTGCGAATTGCCCAGACTCAGGGCGGGGCTTGGTCTCAGGTGAGTCAGGAAGAGGTAAGCATTCGGGCGGCGATGTTGATGAGCTTTGTTTTAGGGCGCTGGCATCGATTTGCACGAAGTGGTTTCAAAAAACTACCAACCGATGCATCTGACATCAGTCTGCGTATTCTTCTGTCCGAATGAGCGAGTTACATCTCTCTAGAAATACTATCCATTTTGCCGAGCCCTTGCCTTTGCAGAGTGGCGCCATATTGGCGGGCTACGATTTAGTTATTGAAACTTACGGTCGACTCAATCCCGATAAAAGTAATGCTGTATTAGTCTGTCATGCCTTAAATGCATCGCATCATGTTGCAGGGCCAAATCCTGATGACCCACAAGATATTGGCTGGTGGGACAACATGATTGGTCCGGGTAAGCCAATAGATACAGATCATTTTTTTGTCATTGGCGTCAATAATTTGGGCTCTTGTTTTGGTTCAACTGGACCAATGAGTAGCAATCCTGCAACAGGCAAACCTTATGGCGCTGATTTTCCAGTCATTACGGTAGAAGACTGGGTGAATACACAAGCTCGTCTTGCAGATAAGCTGGGTATTCGTAAGTTTGCAGCAGTGATGGGCGGAAGTTTAGGCGGTATGCAAGCGATGGCCTGGGCTATTCAATTTCCGAAGCGTATCGATCATTGCATCGTCATTGCTTCAACACCTAAACTGAGTGCGCAAAATATTGCATTTAATGAAGTAGCACGAAATGCGATTTTGTCGGATCCTGATTTTCATGGCGGCAATTACTATGCGCACAATGTTATCCCCAAGTCTGGTCTGAAGCTTGCGCGTATGGTTGGTCACATCACCTATTTATCTGATGACGATATGGCAGAGAAGTTTGGCCGAGAGTTGCAACGTCCTGATGGAGAGTCAAACGATTACCGCTTTAGTTTTGATGTGGAATTTGAAGTAGAGAGTTATTTGCGTCACCAAGGTGAGAAATTCTCTAAATACTTTGACGCCAATACGTATTTACTCATTACGCGTGCTTTGGATTACTTCGATCCAGCGCGTCGCTATGAGGGCAGCCTGCAGCGCGCCCTAGCTGAAGTGCAATCAAAATTTTTAGTCGTGAGTTTTACAACGGATTGGCGTTTTCCACCGAATCGCAGCCGCGAGATTGTGCAGGCTCTGCTCAGCAATAAGAGTGAAGTCAGTTATGCGGAAATCGATGCGCCACATGGTCATGATGCCTTCTTGCTGGATGACCCTCGTTATCACCATTTAATTCGGGCGTATTTTGATCAAATGCATGAGGCACGCAGATGATACGGAATGACTTTCAAGCGATTGCGAAGTGGATAGCCCCCAATAGTCAGGTGCTTGACTTGGGTTGTGGCGACGGTAGCTTTTTGCAGTATCTACAAGAGCAAAAACCAGTACATGCCTATGGGGTGGAGATAGATGATTCAAGAGTTCTCTCATGCGTGCATAAAGGGCTGAATGTCATTCAGCAAAATCTTGAGGGTGGCTTAGCCTTATTTGAGAACGATAGTTTTGATACCGTTGTACTCTCACAAACGCTGCAAACGATTCATCAAACTGAGAAGATTTTGCGTGAAGTAGTCAGGGTGGGCAAGGAATCGATTATTTCCTTTCCGAATTTTGGGCACTGGTCACATCGCCTGGCTGTCGGTTTGGGACATATGCCGGTATCGAAGAGTCTGCCCTACCAGTGGTACAACACCCCAAATGTTCGAGTGCTGACGGTAGCGGACTTTGAGAAGCTGGCATCCAATCTTGGCCTCAAAGTGATTGATCAATGCATCCTGCATGAAGGACGCGAGGTCACGCTACTGCCTAATCTCTTCGGCAGCCTTGCGCTGTTTCGGATTTCTCGCGCTTAACTATTTCAGAATCTGTTGAGTAATAGCCAGACAGCCTCTAGTGCACCCAGCAATACCAGAGCATTCATTGCTTGTGCTTTTCTGGGCTTTGCCAGCGGCTTACCTTTATTCATTCTCTATAACTTGCTCTCAGCTTGGCTTAAGTCAGAGGGCGTCGATCTCAAAGCCATTGGCTTATTTGCCTTAGTTGGTTTTCCATACACTTGGAAATTTTTGTGGTCGCCTTTTTTAGATCGCTTCCCCTTGCCCTTCCTCGGAAGGCGACGGGGTTGGATGTTAGTCACCCAAATCATTACGATGCTCGCAGTCATGGGAATGGGTTTCTTCAATCCCGTTTCTGAGATTTGGATTGTGGTTGGCTTGGCTGCAGTAGTGGCTTTCTTTTCAGCCAGTCAAGATATTGTGGTCGATGCCTATCGCCGCGAGTGGTTAAGCGATGAACAATTAGGGTCAGGTACTGCGCTCTTTGTAAACGCCTACAAGTTATCTACCTTAGTGCCGGGATCGCTATCGTTAATTCTTTCTGATTACTTGCCTTGGTCTACGGTATTCATGATTACCGGCGCATTCATCGCAATCGGGCCAATCGTCACGCTAATGCTTCCTGAGCCCAGCTTGCGCGGCACACCACCACACACTTTGCGTGAGGCAGTGCTGGAGCCCTTCAAAGAATTTATTTCTCGCAAAGGCTGGGGTTTCGCATTAACTATCTTGGCATTTATCTTTTTGTATAAGTTGGGCGATTCGATGGCTACTGCCTTGGCCACGCCCTTCTATATGGACTTGGGATTTACGAGAACCCAAATTGGCTTGGTGGCAAAGAACGCAGGCCTATGGGCCAGCTTAGCAGGTGGATTTTTGGGAGCCTACTGGTTGCAAAAAATGACGATTGCCCGCGGTTTATGGATCTTTGGGGTTTTGCAGGCTCTGGCTATTCTGGGTTTTGCGATTTTGGCGAAGGTAGGTCTAAGCCCATGGGTTTTGGCTTGGGTGATTGGGTTTGAGGCGTTTGCTGTGGGGCTTGGAACTGCTGCGTTTACCTCATTCATTGCACAGGTTACTGACCCTCGCTACACCGCCACCCAATTTGCGTTGTTTACCAGCCTGGCTGCAGTACCTCGCACCTTCATCAATGCCATCACGGGCTATATTGTTGAGGCTCTAGGCTGGTTTGATTTCTTTGTATTGTGTTTTGTTCTAGCTATTCCAGGGATGCTTTTATTAATGAAGATTGCTCCATGGAATGACACTACGGAAGTCCATCCCTCTTACGAGCCCTAGATCGACCAGTCGTAATCAACAATGAGGGGCGCATGATCTGAGAAGCGTTCTGCCTTATAAATCGACGTTTTCAGAGCGCTGCTGGCAATTTCAGGCGTAGCAATTTGATAGTCAATCCGCCATCCAACATTCTTCGCATAGGCCTGTCCACGCTGGCTCCACCAGGTATAGCACTCTTCACTAGCGCTTGGTTCAAGCTGACGATAGACATCCACATAGCCCACTTGATCAAATAAATTGGTGAGCCAGGCGCGCTCCTCAGGCAAGAAACCTGAGTTCTTGAGATTGCCCTTCCAGTTTTTAAGATCGATTTCTTGATGGGCAATATTGACGTCACCACAGAGCACAATTTCACGACCAGACTTTTTCAGCTTAACGAGGTGGGGCAAAAAAGCCTCCAGATAGCGAAACTTGGCTACCTGCCTATCCTCTGAGCTTGAGCCAGAGGGCATATATACCGAGATGATCGACAGTTTTTTAAAGCGGGCTTCGACATAGCGACCTTCAGCATCAAACTCAGGATTACCAAAGCCATAAAGAACATCATCAGGTTGGTGGGGGGTATAAATACCGCAGCCACTGTAACCCTTTTTTTCAGCATGGTGGAAGAAGCCGTTTAGTCCCCCGGGATTGAGAATGTCTTCTTCGAGATCGTCTCGTTGGGCTTTGAGTTCTTGCATGCAGACAAAGTCTGCCTTTTGAGCAAGCATCCATGGCAGAAAGCCTTTTTTGCTTGCAGAACGAATACCGTTGAGGTTAGCGGAAATGATGCGTAACATGGAGGCCTATGAGCTCAGAAAATTCTAATCAAGATAACTTTATTCGTTTTGCCTTAGAGGCAAAGGTTTTGTCCTTTGGCGAGTTTAAAACTAAAGCGGGACGTCTATCCCCTTATTTTTTTAATGCGGGTGGTTTCAATGATGGAAAGCGCTTAAGCAGCCTGGGTCATTACTATGCTCAAGCCCTCAGCAACTCTCAAATTCAGTTTGATATGTTGTATGGCCCAGCTTATAAGGGGATCACCTTGGCTGCAGCTACTGCGATTGCACTAGCTGATCAAGGACGCAATGTGCCTTATGCATATAACCGTAAAGAAGCCAAAGATCATGGCGAGGGAGGATCCCTGGTCGGCGCGCCAGTTCAGGGCAGGGTTGTGATTGTGGACGATGTCATTTCAGCAGGAACTTCTGTGCGTGAGTCTGTAGATCTAATCCGCGCTGCTGGCGCCGAGCCAGTAGCGGTATTGATTGCTCTAGATCGAATGGAAAAATCCGGCACTGCAACGGATATCGGCAAGCAGTCTGCGGTGCAATCTGTTGAGCAAGAGTTTGGTTTGCCGGTAATTGCTATTGCAAACTTGGCAGATCTGATGGGTTTTTTGGCTGCTTCCAGTAATGCCGAGCTCGCTAACTATCTGCCTGCTGTTAAAGCCTATCGCGATCAGTACGGTGTGTAGCGCTTAATTCAGCTCTATTTCGCCTTCAAAGACAGTGGTGGCAGGTCCAGTCATGATGACGGACTGAGCTACGCCATCGACGATTCCCTTCCAGGAAATTTCGAGATCACCGCCACGGGTGTGAACCTTCACTGGCGAATCTAAAAGGGCGCGGCGAATTCCGGATACCACCGCAGCACATGCACCAGTGCCACAGGCTAGCGTTTCTCCTGCGCCACGTTCAAAGACCCGTAATTTGATTTCATGGCGATTGAGAATCTGCATATAGCCTGCATTCACACGCTTTGGGAATGCGGGATGCATTTCAATCGAGGGGCCTTCAATACGAACTGGAGCACTGTCGACATCCAGTACAACCTGAACCGCATGGGGATTGCCCATCGATAAAACAGCAACCCAATCATCGTGAGCGCCGGGATTTTTCCCAATGGGTAGTGCGTAGAGCGTTTCATGAAACTCTTGCTTACTAGCAATGCCTTCAGGATTAAATGGAACTAAGGCGGGCTCAAAAATAGGGGCGCCCATATCTACCTCGACATCACCATTGTCCAGAGCCCTAAGACTAATGACAGTATGAGCCACCTCTACTTGCAGTGGATTTTTATTCGAGAGACCCTGCTCGTGAACATAGCGTACAAAACAGCGCGAGCCATTGCCGCATTGTTCCACTTCGCCACCATCTGAATTGAAGATGCGATAACGAAAATCCGCATCAGGGCGAGTGGGTTTTTCGATCAATAAGATCTGGTCTGCGCCAATTCCAAATTGACGATTCGATAATGAGCGCCATTGATCGGGCGTGATTTTGCTCAGGTCCTGGTCGATGCCATTCACGACAATGAAATCATTGCCAGCACCATGCATTTTGGTGAAGCGCAGTTTGCGTGATGAGGTGTTCAAAATTCAGAGTCCTTCAATTAAGAGTAGAGGCTTGGCTCGCCTGGCGGCCGATGTTTAAAGCGCTTATGAACCCAATAGTACTCTGCCGGTCTTTCTCTCACAAGCTCCTCGATGTATTGATTGAGTCTTGCTGTATCTTTTTCCACATCATCAGATGGGAAGTTCGACAGCGGGGCACTGATATGACAGGTATAACCATTTCGATCTGTATTCAAAGTGGTTGTCATCAGACAGACCTCAGCACCGCTTAATTTAGCTAGACGAGATACGGAAGTGATCGTATTCGTTGGAATGCCAAAGAAGGGTACGAAAACGGAATCTTTTGGACCAAGGTCGATATCGGGTGCAATAAAAATGAAATTGCCCGTTTGAATTTCCCGAATGAGATCGCGCAGACGACTTTGTCGCTCAATCGACTTGCCGCCAAAGCGATTGCGCCATTCAATCATCTTTTGGTTGAAGAAGGGATTCTTCATATTTTGATAAAGACCAGCCCCCCGAGGCCAGTCGTGCTTGCTCGCTAGAGCAGACAGGGCCATGAAGCCGCCCTCCAGGCCAACAAAGTGCGGGTTAATTAATAGACGAGGCTTGCGATCCCCAAGGGTAATTTCAGACTCAATCGAAACAATGTCTGTTATTTGCTTGTCACTTCCCAGCCAAATACGACTGCGTTCCAGTACGCTGCGACCAAATAGTTTCCAATGCTCGATCGCTAATGCATCAATTTCAGACTCGCTCAGATTTGGAAAACATAAACGCAAATTGGTTTTGACAACTTTTGCACGCTCATTTGGAATATGCGCTGCAAGCCAGCCAAGACCGTAACCAATCCGAATCGTGAGTTGATAAGGCAAGAATGCAAATAATCGGAGCAGATTGAGCGCTAAAAAATTAAAGAAGTTTTGGAGCCAAATCATGTCGGGTATCGGTATGAATTAATTGCTTGGAGGCAGTTCTGCACCAGCTGGATGCTTGTAGCGGTTATATGCCCAGATAAATTGCTCTGGCGCTTTGAGAATCGCATGTTCAATTGCCTGATTCATCTCAGTGGCGGCTAAATTTGCATCCTCTGAAAATGGAGCTAGGCGCGTTGCTTGCATTAACCAGCCTTGCCCTAGATTTTTACGCTTAGCAGTAAACATAATGACGGGAGTCTTGTTACGATTGGCAAGGCGGGCTGGCAGGGGTGTAGTGTAGGCGGGACGACCAAAGAAAGGTACCCAAACGCCATCGCCACCACTGGGAACTTGATCAGGCAATATTCCAATCGCTTCACCTTTGCTTAAGGCGCGCGTCATTTGTCTCACCCCATTTAAATTGGTTGGCACAAAATGCATATTAGGATAAGCACGACCTTCTTCCACAATGCTATTGAGCCAATCTTGACGCGAAGGGCGATAGAGGATGGTTGCAGGAAAATGTTGAGCCAGCACGCGTGGAATAATCTCAAAGCCACCCAAGTGCGGCGTCAACATCACAAGCCCATGCCCTTCATTAATCGCAGCTTCTACCAAATCCCAATTTTGGATCTCGGCTAATTTCAGTGCCTGTTTGGGGTTACGCCAAATCCAGAGGCTATCTGAAAAGAGCTGGCCTGAGGCCATTACTGCGGTCCAGAGACGCGAGGGCAATTGATGAGCCTTGAGGACAGCAAGATATTGAGAGCGAAAAAGTTGTCGATAGCTTGCCGAGCCAAGATAAGCCAAGAGACCCAAGCCAGCGCCGATCATTTGCACAATGCATAAGGGCAGCACAGCAATCAAAACAAGAACGGGCTTTAGTAGGAGTTTTTGCACCTAACAATGATATTCAATGATTGGTATAGAACCAAATTTCTGGACGATCTTGAAATATTTCTTATTTTTGGGATAAAATTGAGACATCGCTGAGTTAAGACAACTTGCAGGGCGATTCAAAAAATCTGCTAAAGCGTCGCCGTTGTGGTTCCTGGCACGTCGAGTTGTCCTAATGATCGTGTTAATTTTCAAAGGAATATGCAATGGCTAATGATTACTTCTTTACCTCAGAATCGGTTTCTGAAGGTCACCCCGATAAAGTCTCTGATCAGATCTCTGATGCCATCCTCGATGCCATCCTGACCCAAGATCCAACTGCACGTGTTGCGGCTGAGACACTCTGTAATACCGGTTTAGTGGTATTGGCTGGAGAAATTACAACCAATGCCAACGTAGATTACATTCAAGTAGCCCGTAATACCTTGCGTGAAATCGGGTACGACAATACCGCTTATGGCATTGATTACAAAGGCTGCGCAGTCTTAGTAGCCTACGACAAGCAGAGTCCCGATATTGCTCAAGGTGTTGATAAAGCCCATGACGATGGCCTTGATCAAGGCGCTGGCGACCAAGGCTTGATGTTTGGATACGCTTGCGATGAAACTGCTGAGTTAATGCCTTTGCCAATTCACTTATCGCATCGTTTGGTCGAGCGTCAGTCTCAACTGCGTCGTGATGGTCGCTTAAATTGGTTGCGCCCAGATGCCAAATCCCAAGTTACCCTGCGTTATGTAGATGGGAAGCCCGATTCTATTGATACTGTGGTGCTATCCACCCAGCATGCAGAAGACGTCTCTTTGGAGAAATTGCGCGAAGCAGTCATTGAAGAAATCATCAAACCGGTATTGCCAAAGCATTTAGTCAAAGGGGCGATTAAGTATCTCGTTAATCCTACCGGCCGCTTTGTGATTGGTGGCCCACAGGGTGATTGCGGTTTAACAGGTCGCAAGATTATTGTGGATACCTATGGTGGTGCAGCACCCCACGGCGGCGGCGCTTTCTCAGGAAAAGATCCCTCTAAAGTTGACCGCTCGGCTGCTTACGCAGGTCGTTATGTTGCCAAGAACGTCGTTGCTGCTGGATTGGCTAGTAAGTGCTTGATTCAGATCTCCTATGCGATTGGTGTTGCTAAGCCTACTTCAGTGATGGTTAGCACCTTTGGCACTGGCAAGATTTCTGATGAAAAGATTGCTCAGTTGGTTTCAGAGCACTTTGATCTGCGTCCCAAGGGTATCGTAAAGATGCTCAATCTACTGCGTCCGATCTATCGTAAAACAGCTGCTTATGGCCACTTTGGTCGTGAAGAGCCTGAATTTACTTGGGAGCAATGTGATAAAGCCCCTGCATTAAAGGCTGCAGCAGGTTTATAAGCAATATTGAGTTAAAAGTGGGGAAATTGTTTACAATTTCCCCATACCTTCAAGGAGCGTTGCAAGGATTGCTGTGAACCAGCCAATCCCCAGGCTTGGAGGGAGTAAATTTTTCTATCCCGAATTTACTTATTGCAACCGCGCTCGCTAACCCATGATTCAATGGCTAGCGATTATCTACTCCGGCATTGGGTCGTATTTAGCTGGAGCATTCATGAATACCGTTTCTGATTTCAATCTACAAGATTTCGTAGCCACGCGTTGTGCTATTGCTGATATTTCTTTATCTAACTTTGGCCGTAAAGAAATTGCCATTGCCGAGACCGAGATGCCTGGACTCATCGCAATTCGCGATGAATTTTCTGCGCAACAACCTTTGCGTGGGGCCCGTATTACTGGCTCTTTGCATATGACCATTCAAACAGCCGTGTTGATTGAAACCCTAGAGGCGCTTGGTGCCGAAGTGCAGTGGGCCTCTTGTAATATTTTCTCGACTCAAGATCATGCTGCTGCAGCGATTGCAGCAAACGGTACACCCGTGTTTGCGATTAAAGGTGAGACCCTCGAGCAGTATTGGGATTTCACACACCGTATTTTTGAGTGGGCCGACGGTGGATTCACTAATATGATTTTGGATGATGGTGGTGATGCTACTTTGTTATTGCACCTTGGTGCACGCGCTGAAAAAGATCAAGCCTGTATTAGTCACCCAACCAGCGAAGAAGAAACCATTCTGTTCGCCACCATTAAAAATAAATTGGCTATTGATCCAACTTGGTATTCAACTCGTCTGGAGAAAGTCAAAGGCGTTACAGAGGAAACTACAACAGGCGTGCATCGTCTTTATCAAATGTTTGCAAAGGGAGAACTCAAGTTTCCTGCGATCAATGTGAACGACTCCGTCACCAAGAGTAAGTTTGATAATCTTTATGGTTGCCGTGAGTCATTGGTAGATGCGATTAAGCGTGCAACGGATGTCATGATTGCCGGTAAGGTAGCTGTAGTGTGTGGTTATGGCGACGTGGGTAAGGGCTCTGCACAAGCTTTGCGTGCTTTATCTGCCCAGGTTTGGGTCACTGAAGTCGATCCCATTTGTGCCCTACAAGCTGCAATGGAAGGCTATCGCGTTGTGACAATGGACTACGCTGCTGATAAGGCAGATATCTTTGTTTCTGCGACAGGCAATTACCATGTCATCACTCATGACCATATGGTCAAGATGAAAGATCAAGCGATCGTTTGTAATATTGGCCACTTCGATAATGAGATTGATGTGGCTGGTATTGAAAAGTACCGTTGGGAAGAAATTAAGCCTCAGGTTGATCATGTGATTTTCCCAGCCGCTAATGGGATGCCTGAAAAGCGTATCATTATTTTGGCTAAGGGTCGTTTGGTAAATCTGGGTTGCGGCACTGGCCATCCTTCCTATGTCATGAGCTCTTCTTTCGCCAATCAAGTGATTGCTCAGATTGAATTGTGGAATGCAGTCGGCACAGACAAGTATCCTGTCGGTGTTTACACCTTGCCTAAGCATCTTGATGAGAAGGTGGCACGCTTACAGTTGAAGAAGCTCAATGCACAGTTAACGGAGTTAAGTGATCAGCAGGCTTCTTATATTGGCGTCACTAAGCAAGGGCCTTACAAGCCTGATCACTATCGTTATTAATCAAGCTACTAAAAAGACTAGGCTAAGGTAATGGAACTGAGCGTTGAATTCTTTCCCCCTAAAACACCAGAAGGTGAGAATAAATTACGTTTAGTGCGCGAGCGCTTGAGCGAAACTCTCAAGCCCGCGTTTTATTCTGTTACTTTTGGTGCTGGTGGCTCTACCCAGTCTGGGACTTTAAAAGTGGTTAGTGATATTCATGCGGCTGGTGCAATGGTTGCTCCACACTTGTCTTGTGTGGGCAGTTCGCGTGAGAGTGTGCGTCAGATGCTGAAGCAATATCAAGCGCTCGGTATTAAGCGCATCGTTGCCTTACGTGGTGATCTGCCATCGGGCATGGGCCAATACGGTGAGTTCCATCATGCGAATGAGCTGGTGGAATTTATTCGCTCAGAGACAGGCGACTGGTTTCATATCGATGTAGCTGCTTATCCAGAAACCCATCCTCAAGCGAAATCACCAGCGAGTGACATTGACTTTTTTGTTCAGAAAATGAAGGCGGGCGCGAATTCTGCTGTGACTCAGTACTTTTACAATACCGACGCCTACTTCCGCTTTGTAGATGAAGCTTACGAAATGGGTGTTACGCAGCCTATCATTGCCGGGATTATGCCCATCACTAACAGTACGCAGTTACTGCGTTTTTCAGATGCCTGTGGCGCTGAAATTCCTCGCTGGATTCGATTGCGTCTACAGTCCTATGGAGATGATGTAGCCTCGATTCGAGCTTTTGGTGAACAAGTAGTTACTGATCTCTGCGATCAACTGTTAGTAGCCGGCGCCCCGGGATTGCACTTTTATTCATTGAACCAGGCAGAAGCCGTTTTGGCTATTGCAGACAACCTCAGTCTAGGGTCTTAAGCCAGACTCGGTCAGCATGTAGGTCAGAGGCTCATCATGGGTTTGAGCAGACCACTTTGTGTCATCTAGTTTTTGCCAATCAAAGCCGATGCCGATACAGATCGGCTGGCGCCCCAGTTTTTTCAAAAGAGCCAGGGTTCTATCAAAGTAGCCTCCACCATAACCTAGTCGCCAATGCTTTTTCTTGTCCTGCGACTCTGACCAGCCAACACAGGGCAGCAAAATACAGTCAGGAAGAATTTGGGGTCTTTGAGAATTGCTGGGAATCGGCTCTGGCACCCCATGCTTGCTTGGGCTTAAAACATCCCCCGCTTGCCAAAGATAAAAATCCAAATGCTTATCTTCTTTTGCATAAGGCAGGGCCAGTTGGCGATGGGCTTGAGCCTTTGCCCAATCCAATAGGGTAGGCCGTAAATCAATTTCATTTTGGATGGGGCAATATAAGGCGATAGATTTAAGCTCTGAAGAATGCTTTGTCAAAAATTGATTCAATACCCCAATTAGCCTAGCTTCAGTTTGAGCATAGTCTGGCGATGCCATAAACTCACTGCGTTGCCTGAGTAAGTCTTGGCGGAGAGATTTTGTTGAATTACCGTGCATATCGAGCATTATCAGGTGAAAATTAAGAAATATAGTAAACAAGGTTACATAGTGAGAAAGTCGCATCAGAACCCGGCACCAGCATTGAAAATCCTTTCTGGATTGCTGATCCTATGGGCAGCCCTGATGAGTCCAGGCGCGTTTGCAGACAAGTCAAAGAAAGTCCATTTGCCCAAGTCTTATGAAAGTAAGCTTGCCCCAGAAGAAATCACTGATGCTGACCGTACTTTTATCGAATTACGTGAAGCCGCGAAAAAAAATGATGTCTTCAGGTCGCAGCAATTAGCTGCAGCTTTAGCAAACTACCCCTACGATGATTACGTTACTTACTTTCGAATTAAGCCTCAATTATTTGATAGTGGAGGCGGAGCGCGCGCAGATACTGGTGCAGATTCACAAGTTATCGCTTTTTTAAATCAGTATCAAGGGAGTGCAATTGCAGATCGAATGCGCAATGACTGGTTGCTGGTATTGGGTAAGCGAAAAGATTGGAGTAATTTTGATGCTGAGTACGCCAAGTTTGTTGTCGATGACGATACAACGGTCAAATGCTATGTATTGCAATCGCATTTAGCTCAAGGTGAGAATGCTAGCAAGGTTGCATTTGATGCGCGCAGCATTTTGATTGACCCTCGTTACTTTGGGCAATCTTGTCAAGAATTGGTGCCACTTCTAGTTCAGGCTGGAGGCATGACGCCAAGTGAGGGTAGGGCCATCGGTCGCGCTGCTAATGAAATGGGCTTTGATACGATGTCGCGTCGTTTAGGTGGCGAAGATCCCATTGCTGATGTGGTGAAGATGGCGAAAACGGATCCAGCCAGAGCATATAAAGATTTTCAGCAAATCGGTAATCGCTACAGCAAAGAGAACCAGGCTGTCGCTTGGGGAGTGATCGGCCAATTTTTGGCTAAGAAGCTGGATCCCAATGCCGATGATGCCTATCGACTACAGCAGGCTTTAGGTTATAACGAGCTCCTCTCTACAGAGAGTCAAGAGTGGAAGGTTCGAGCAGGCTTGAGGGTGAAAGATTGGACTTTAGTGAAGCAGGCCATCGAGGGTATGAATCCGGCGGTCCGCAGTCGAGATCCGGCCTGGACCTACTGGTATGGTCGTGCACTGAAGGCAGATGGACAAGACGCCAAAGCTCGCGAATCCTTTGAGCTGATTCAGGATCAATTTAATTTTTACGGCCAACTAGCGCGTGAAGAGTTGGGTAAATCGAATCATGCCCCAGCTCGAACTAAAGTTTCTGAGCAAGAAATTGATGTGATGGCAAATCGCAATGGTTTTATTCGGGCACAACATCTTTACGCAATGAATCTTCGATTTGAAGGCAATCGAGAGTGGAATTGGGAGCTGCGCAATATGTCCGATAAGCAATTGTTAGCTGCTGCGGAGTACGGAAAGAGGGTGAATTTATATGATCGTGTTGTCAATACTGCCGATCGTACTAAGCAGGAACATGATTTCACCTTGCGCTACCCAACCCCTTTTAAAGATGACTTGGCACCGATTGCTAAACAGATTGATTTGAATTTGGCTTGGGCATACGGACTCATCCGTCAAGAATCCCGTTTCATTATGAATGCTTCATCGAATGTCGGTGCGGCAGGCTTGATGCAAGTCATGCCAAATACTGCAAAGTATGTTGCCAAGAAAATCGGGATGACTTCATATACCAGCCAACAGCTCCAAGATAGAAATACCAACTTGACGCTCGGTAGCAATTACCTCAATATGGTTCTCAATGATTTGGATGGCTCGTGGGTGCTAGCCTCGGCTGCCTACAATGCTGGCCCGGGCCGCTCAAAACAGTGGCGCGAGAAATTGGATGGGCCAGTTGAAGGTGCTATTTTTGCTGAGACTATTCCTTTTAATGAGACTCGCACCTACGTCAAGAACGTATTGTCTAATTCCAGTTATTACGCATCTGTCATGCAAGGGCAGTCACAATCCTTAAAACAGCGCTTAGGCACCATTACTCCAAAAGCGGCAACGCAAAGCGATTTACCTTAAGGAGATAATCAATCTTATGAAATACGACATCTTACTCATCGGTGGCAATGGATTTGTGGGCCGCGTTTTAGCGGCAAAACTACAAAATGCGGGTTATTCAGTATTGCTGCCTACTCGACATTTAGGCGCAGCTCGTGAGCTCAGAATGTTACCCAAGGTGCATCTTGAGGATGCCGATATTCATGATTTTGATGAGCTACAAAATTTATGCGGTCGAGTGCGCTCTCATGGTGCAGTGATTAATTTGGTGGGCGTTCTGCACGATCAGCCCGCCAAACCCTATGGCAAAGTATTTAAGGCGGCGCATGTCGAGCTGCCCAAAAACATTATCACCGCAATGCAATTGCATGGCCTGAAGCGCTACCTTCATATGAGTGCTTTAGGCGCCGACGAGCACGGCCCTTCGATGTACCAGCGGAGCAAAGGCGCTGGAGAGGCTGCAGTGAAGGCGAGCAATCTCGATTGGACAATCTTTAGACCCTCTGTCATTTTTGGTGCGGCCGATCAGTTCATTAATTTATTTTCTAAGCTGACAACATTATTTCCGGCTTTGCCTTTAGCACATTGTGATGCACAGTTTCAGCCTGTCAGCGTTGATGATGTAGCCAGTGCATTTGTGAAATCGCTCACCATGCCCCAGACAATTCACCAGTCCTATGATTTAGTTGGACCAGATGTATTAACGATGAAGGCCATTGTGGAGTTCGCAGCTCGAAAAGCCAAGACAAAGTGTGTGATTATTCCTGTGCCTAATCTAGTCGGGTATTTGCAAGCCCTTGCATTTGAATATTTACCGGGACCTACGCTAATGTCTCGAGATAATATTGCTTCGATGAGTTTGCCCAATACTTTGCCTGTTAATAGTCAAGATGCCTTAGTGGATGTCTTTGGAATGAGTCGCCATACGCTTGAAGGAATGGGCTAGTTCGTGAAAACCTACGCTGTTGGTGGCGCAATACGAGATACCTTGATGGGCATCCCAGCCCACGATATCGATTATGTGGTGGTAGGAAGTTCTGTAGAGGAAATGCTTGCAAAAGGTTTTCGTCCAGTCGGCAAGGACTTCCCTGTTTTTTTACATCCCGCCACTCAGGCTGAATATGCCTTGGCTAGAACCGAGCGCAAAACAGGCGCTGGGTATAAAGGTTTTGTATTCCATGCAGATCCTTCTGTCACCCTGGAGCAAGACCTTGAGCGTCGTGATTTAACCATCAATGCCATGGCACAAGAGCTCTCTGAAAATGGCGAGTGGGTGGGCCCCATCATTGATCCATTTAATGGACAAGCAGATTTAGCCAAAAAGATTTTGCGTCATGTCTCCGATGCTTTTGCTGAGGACCCTCTACGTTTACTTCGGGTGGCCCGCTTTGCAGCCCGCTTTCCTGAATTTATCGTAGCCGAGGAAACCCTCCTCGCAATTCAAGCAATCGTTCGATCTGGCGAGCTGGCAGCACTCTCATCCGAAAGAATTTGGCAAGAGCTATCAAGAGGTCTAACAGCCACTAAGCCCATGCGGATGTTTCAGGTCTTACTGGATGCCGGCGCTGCAAAATTGCTGTTACCAAGCAGTCTAAATGCGCAGCTCATCGATGAACCACAACGAGAGAGCTTGCGAGACTATTTGCGGATTGCCCCTCCAACATTAGAGGAGCGTTGTGCAGTGGTGCTCATGAATTTACCGCCTACTGAAATTCGAGCATGGTCAGAGGCGGTAAAGATGCCAAATGAAGTTCGCGACTTCAGTGAAATTTTTAGTGAACTGAATCTCTTGTTAAAGCAAAGAGGAGATCAGAAAAATACTGCTCAAGAGATTCTGGCTTGGTTTAATCGTGCTGATGTGTGGCGCAAGCCAGAGCGAGCGATGATGGTTTTGACCCTGGCCAAACAAATCGGCTTTGAGGTGAGCGATCTGATTCAGGCCTTACAAAAAGCCCAAGCCCTAGAGTTAGCGCAATGCATTGCTGATCTTGACTCCTCCGATAGAAATAACGGCGAGAAGATTCGGATAGTGGTGGAAAAGGCACGCTTAGCAGCGATTGCTGCAGCTCTTTAGCTAGAGGCGATTACGACCACCCAAACCAGGCAAGTCTTGAAGATGTTGTCCCGGAATGAGATCACTCAAATTCTTTGAGAAAGCAAACGCTTTAAAGAGCTCGCCCATCTCTGCTTCAGAGAGTAGTTTTTGTAAGGCGTTGGAGATTGGCAAAAATGTTTCAGCGTCTTTTGGATCAGCAAGCTCTAAAGCCAGTTCACCGATCCCTGCGTTGAGCAGATAAGCCCCTTGATTAGTCAGGAAAACATCATCTGCTTGTTCTGCGAGAGCAATACGAGCAAGCTCAAGCCACTCCACATGTGTCGTTAAATCACAAAGACCCGGCAAATGAAAGGGGTCGGGTATTGCGTGGTGGCGGTGATGCGCAATCAAAGTACCTTCTTGTCTTTGAGCGTGATAGTACTCAGACTCTGGAAAGCCATAATCTAAAGTCAGAAATAATCCAGTCTGAAGTTGCTGTGCGACTTGACGCATCCAAGCATGAGCTTGAGGATGCAGTTCAGTCGTGTAGCCTTCGGGAAAATTTCCATTCAATAAGATTGTGGGTAATGCATTTTGATTAACTGGTTTACCGGTCTTCCAAAGAAACTGCCCATTCTCATCAGAGACCCCGCGCCAATGCCAAAAGCCGTTCTCAAAAATAATCAGCTCACAAGGAATGGCGTCGATGACCTCGTTAGCAATAATCACCCCCTGATAGTTTTGGGGTAATTCATCTAGCCAGTGACAAGTAGTGCTGCTCTCTTGACTAGCGATTAGGTGGTTTAGACGTGATTGCTGTCTGGCAGCCAAGTCTGGAGAGATTTCGATAATTTCGTAAGCATCGAGGCTAAAGCCCTGTTTGCCCAGGTGCAGCAAAATCGCCTCAGCCAATTTGCCGGTGCCAGCTCCAAATTCCAAAATTTTGCTTGGCAGATCTTTTGATTTAAACCCTTCCAGAACCGGTAAGAGGGTATTGGCAACTGCGGAGCCAAATAATGGGCTTAATTCAGGCGCTGTCGTAAAGTCACCCCCTGCTCCCAGTTTGTGGGCGCCAGCGCTGTAATAGCCCATGCCGGGTTCGTACAGGGCCATTTGCATAAAGCGGGAGAAGGGGATCCAGCCGCCTTTAGCACTGATTTCAGCACGAATTTTGCTGCAGAGCAGTTGGCTATGCTCCGCTTCTAGGCTGGTCAAGGTAATATCCATAGCTCGCTAGTCTAAGAGAATTTAACTGCACATGAGTTCTGCGTCCCAATTTACGTCAAATAAAGCCGTTTTAGTGACCGGCGCTGCAAAGCGTTTGGGTCGAGAAATTGCTTTGGAATTTGCTCGTCAGGGTTGGGACATTGCTATTCATTATGGTCGATCCGCTACTGAAGCAAAGCAGACGGTTACCGATATTCTTGCCCTCGGGGTCAAGGCGCTAGCTTTTCAGGCTGACTTGAGTAAGGAGGTAGAAGCAAAAGAACTATTTACAGCTGTAGCTAAAGCATTTCCGAATCTAGGCTGCATCATTAATAGTGCTTCAATTTTTCAATACGATCGAGCAAATTCAGATACTCCTTTAAGTGGAAAAAATGTATTGGCACATATGCAGGTGAACTTGACGGCGCCAATCATTCTTTCGCAAATGTTTTTTGAACATCAGAAGCAACATCAGTTGGAGAGCGAATGTATTCCATCAGTGATACAGCTACTAGATCAAAAACTCATTAATCCCAATCCAGATTACTTGTCTTACACGCTATCAAAAAGCGCCTTACTCAGCTCAATCGAAATTTTGGCAGTCGATTTTGCCCCTTTACTCCGCGTGATTGGCCTAGCTCCTGGAATTACGCTCCCTTCTGGCGATCAAACAGCTGAGGGATTTTCAAAGGCGCATCAAATGACCCCGCTCGGTCGCTCTTCTAAGGCAATCGACGTGGCTAAAGCCGCCATATTTTTAGCAGAGTCATCTGCAATTACTGGAACGACACTCTACGTTGATGGTGGGCAACATTTGTTGCCATCGGAGCGAGATGTGATGTTCAAGACTCACTAAATGACCAAGGTAAATTAACTCATGCAAGCCATTCTCTCCCATCCCAGTCTGATTGACTGCCGCCGTTTATATTTGCGCGACTACGAGATTTACATCAATATCGGCGTTCATGATTTTGAGAAGAAAGCGGAACAACGCGTGATTCTCAATGTGGATTTATATATTCCACTTGGACTCAATACTCCCAAACAAGATTTATTGGGAGAGGTGGTTGACTATGACTTTATCCGCGAAACTATTAAAAATAGGGCTTTGCAGGGCCATATCCACTTACAAGAAACTTTTTGTGATGATATTGTTGCCGCTATGCTGGCTCACCCAAAAGTGTTGGCGGTTCGTGTTAGCACTGCCAAGCCAGATGTCTATCCTGACTGCCATTCAGTAGGCGTAGAAGTATTTCGCATCAAGCCGGTCTAATTTTTAAATGTTATGAACGATATTCGTAAAGTCGCCTTTGAAGAAAATAAGCTAGAGAAAAAGCTTTGCCGTTTGGCCGGTCAAGCCATTGGCGACTTTGGCATGATTGAAGATGGTGACAAAGTCATGGTTTGTGTATCGGGTGGAAAAGATAGTTTTGCCATGCTTGATATATTGCTCAAGTTGCGTGAGCGAGCCCCGATTCAGTTTGAGATTGTCGCTGTTAACTTAGATCAGAAACAACCTAACTTTCCCGCGGAGACTTTGCCAAATTACTTGTCTGTATTGGGCGTGCCTTTTCATATTGAAGAGCAAGACACCTATAGCATTGTGAAGCGGGTGATTCCAGAAGGCAAAACAACTTGTGGATTATGTTCACGCTTGCGTCGTGGCATTTTGTACCGCGTAGCGGATGAGTTGGGCGCCACAAAAATTGCACTTGGCCATCATCGTGATGACATTTTGCAAACCTTATTACTCAATTTATTTCATGCGGGCAAACTTAAGGGTATGCCACCTAAACTCCGTTCGGATGATGGCAAGCATATTGTGATTCGTCCTTTAGCGTATGTGCCAGAGAAATTATTAGAGCGGTATGCGGCTGATATGAACTTCCCAATCATTCCATGTGACTTGTGTGGTAGCCAGCCAAATTTACAGCGGCAGGCCATGAAACAAATGTTGCGCGAATGGGAAAAGCAATATCCGGGCCGCGTAGAGAATATATTTCGAGCAATGCATCACATCGTCCCTTCGCACTTAATGGACGCAGAGGCCTTTGATTTCAAAAACCTGGATATTTCTTCAGTTCTGTCTGGAATTGCCGCTAGATCGGCTGGAGACAAGGCGATCGATGAGGCTGAATTGGATGAATTGGCTTGTGGAACCCTGATTCCAGGGACTTATAATCCCTTGATATGAACATCGTCATTTTGGCTGCAGGACAGGGTAAGCGGATGAAATCCGCATTGCCCAAAGTTTTGCAAAATCTCGCTGGCAAGCCCCTCTTGCAATATGTGCTGGATACCGCTTTATCTTTGCTGGGCAAGCAGGTTAAACAAGGCCCGATTGTTGTGGTTGGTCACGGCGCTGCAGACGTCAAGAGTTTTTTAGCTGAGCATCCTGTATTTAATAAAGTCAGCACTGTTTTGCAGGCAGAACAAAAAGGGACTGGCCACGCTCTTTTGCAGACCTTGAGTAAGCTGGATTCCCAAGAGCCTACTTTAGTTCTCTATGGAGATGTTCCGCTGACTAGTAAGAGAACGCTCAGCATCCTCGCTAAATTAGCAGATGGCGCTCGCGGTCAGGAATCTGCCCTAGCTTTATTGACACAAAATGTTGATGTACCAACAGGCTACGGCCGCATCATCCGAGATTCCAATGGTGCAGTATGTGCCATTATTGAAGAGAAAGATGCGACGTTTGCACAAAAGCAGATTACTGAAATTAATACCGGCATCATGGTGTTGCCAACGACTCCCCTCAAAAAATGGCTGAAGTCATTAAGTGCTAATAATGCTCAAGGGGAATACTATTTAACTGACGTTATCGCCATGGCAGTGAAGGATGGCGTTCCCATTCGGACAGCGCAAGCTGATCATGAGTTTGAAATCATTGGGGTGAATAGCCGTGAGCAATTGGCTAGCCTAGAGCGGGTATATCAACTGCAATTGGCAAAAGACTTAATGGAGGGCGGTGTATCTTTGGCTGACCCTGCTCGGATTGATATTCGTGGCAAGCTCGATTGCGGAAGCGATGTTTTCATTGATGTAGGTTGTGTTTTTGAGGGAAGCGTTCGCCTAGCCTCGGGAGTGAAGATCGGACCTTATTGCATCGTTCGCGATTGCGACATTGGTAAAGACGTTTCCATTCACCCCTTCAGCCACTTAGATGGCGCAAAGGTGGGGGCAAATGCGGTGATTGGCCCTTACGCTCGCTTACGTCCTGGTGCCGAGCTCGCCAATGAAGTACATATCGGGAACTTCGTCGAAGTGAAAAATAGCAAGATTGGAAGCAATAGCAAGGCCAATCACTTATCTTATGTTGGCGATTCAATTGTTGGAGCCCGTGTCAATATTGGAGCGGGCACCATTACTTGTAATTACGATGGCGTCAATAAACACCAAACGATTATTGAAGATGATGTCTTCATTGGCTCTGACACTCAGTTGGTGGCACCAATTCGGGTGAAGCGCGGAGCGACCTTGGGTGCCGGCACTACTTTGACCAAAGATGCACCTGCTAATCAATTGACGATTTCGAGAGTGAAGCAAATCTCTTTAGAGTGGAAGCGACCTACAAAAAAAGTCACCGTTAAAGCTGCTTCTAAGCAAGCAGTGAAGAAGGTACTGAAGGGTCGCAAGTAATGTGCGGAATCGTCGGCGCTGTCTCTAGTAAAAATATTGTCGAAGTATTGATTGAGGGCTTGCGTCGCTTAGAGTACCGCGGTTATGACTCTTGCGGCTTTGCTGTCATCAATAGTGCCGATACTAAGCATCCTATTGAGCGTGCTAGAACCACTGCGCGTGTTGCTGAATTGGCTGAGCAAGGTAAGCAATTTATTGGCACCTTAGGCATTGCGCATACGCGCTGGGCAACCCATGGCAAGCCTGATACACAGAACGCTCATCCCCATATTTCAAATGGACTGATTGCAGTCGTCCATAACGGCATCATTGAGAATTATGAAGCTCTTAGGTCAGAGCTTCAGTCCGCAGGCTACGTATTTACCTCAGAAACAGATACTGAGGTTATTGCCCATTTAATTCATCAAGCTTATGTAGCTCAAGGGCAAAAAGATCTTGGATTCGCTGTGAGATCAGTACTACCGAGATTGCATGGCGCATATGCCGTCGGCGTCATTGCGCAAGATCAGCCAGAGCTTCTGATCGGGGCTCGTGTAGGGTCGCCCTTAGTCATCGCATTGGGTGAGGGCGAAAACTTCCTGGCCTCAGATGCTCTTGCATTAGCTGGACGCGCCCATTCTATGGTGTATCTAGAAGAGGGTGATGTAGCAGTCATTAAAGCGAGCACTATCCAGATTCTGGACCAGGCTGGACAAGAAGTGAAGAGGCCCTCTAAGCCCATGCCCACTCAATCAGAAGCGGTCGATCTGGGCCCATATCAGCATTACATGCAAAAAGAGATTTTTGAGCAACCTCGTGCAATCGGCGATACCCTTGCCAACATTACTCAATTTGGACCTGAATTATTTGGAGCGAAGCCAGCAGATTGGAATACTTTTGATCAGATTTTGATTTTGGCCTGCGGTACAAGTTATTACTCGGCTTGCGTTGCGAAGTATTGGTTAGAAGAGATTGCAGGCATTCCTACTCAAGTAGAAATTGCGAGTGAATATCGCTATCGCAAAACCGTGTCTTTTCCTAACACTCTAGTCATTGTAGTTTCTCAGTCAGGTGAAACGGCAGATACCTTAGCAGCCTTGCGCCATGCCAAGAGCTTGGGCCATCGCTTTACCCTGGCGATTTGTAATGTGGCTTCAAGTGCAATGGTTCGCGAGACCGATTGGCATTTTTTGACCAAGGCTGGAACCGAGATTGGTGTTGCCTCTACCAAAGCATTTACAACCCAATTACTCGCGCTTTACCTACTGACCCTATCGATTGCAAAGCGCGCTGGTAAATTAAATCCTGATCAAGAAAAGAAACTCTTAAGAGAGTTGCGGCATTTGCCTAAAGCGCTACATTCCGTTTTAGCCCTCGAGCCCCAAATCATTGCTTGGAGTGAGGCCTTTGCTAAATGTGAGAATGCGCTGTTTTTGGGCAGAGGCATGCATTACCCAATTGCTTTAGAAGGTGCGCTCAAGCTCAAAGAAATTTCTTATATTCATGCTGAAGCTTATCCTGCTGGAGAGCTTAAACATGGCCCCTTGGCACTAGTTACGGACAAGATGCCCGTCGTCACCATCGCGCCAAAGGATGAATTACTCGAGAAGCTCAAGTCGAACATGCAAGAGGTGAAGGCGCGTGGCGGAATGCTCTATGTATTTGCTGATCACGATACTGATATTGTGAACACTGACGAAATTCATGTGATACGTTTGCCTGAGCACTACGGCAATTTATCCCCCATCTTGCACGTTGTACCTTTGCAGTTACTCGCATATCACACTGCCTGTGCACGCGGAACGGATGTCGACAAACCTCGCAATCTTGCAAAGAGCGTTACGGTTGAATAAAGCTAATCAAGCTTAACCATATTTAATTCTTTTTCGGCAATCTCAGAGTAGTGCGTTCGATCCTCTAGGCGCTTTAGCCATTGATCAATATGAATTAGGTCGGCTTTAGGCCCAGTTTTTTCTGGGAAGGCCTGGTGAAGCAGAATCCACCGATTGACACAAAGTCCAAGGGGAATGTCTCCAATATGAAACTGGTCTCCAGAGCAGAAGCTTTGTTTGCTTAGAATGTTATCCAACATGGCTAGATGCACATTGGTGTCTTGGTAGCCTTTTTTGATTGCTGCGTAATTACGCTCGGCCTCAGGGGTGCGAGTCAAACCCAGAAATGTGCCTCGCAAGGGTGGCCACATCGTACTGAGTTGCCAATCTAACCATTTACTGGACTGAGATTGTGTAGCAATATCAGTCGAGAATCTTTGTTTGACATCGTAAGCTCTGACCAAGTAACGCATGATGGTATTAGATTCCCACAGCACAAGCTCGCCATCTTCTAAAGTAGGCACTAAACCATTGGGATTCATGCTTAAGTATTCAGAGCTACGGTTTATTCCAAACTCTAGCCCAGCATCAATACGTTCGAAGTCAGCGCCCTCTTTGAGCTCCAGCTCTGCAAGGCACCATAGGACCTTTTGAACATTAATTGAGCTTTGTCTACCCCATAAGCGCAGCATTGAGCTTCTTTCAGTGCAAAAAGATTGACTAACTAAATGTCTTGGACAAAATCGAGACCAACAAATTTGCTCTTGGCAAAAATGAGGGGCTCACACTCCGGATGATTTTGGAGCTGAAGTACTTTAGCAACAATAATATTGTGATCACCGCCCGCATAAACAGAGATGGTCTCGCACTCATAATAAGCAACACAATCATTAAGCTGCGTAAGCCCGTTTGCAGTGATGCGGTGAGCGACGCCATCAAACTGGTTTTCTTTGACAGTAGCAAAATGCATCGCAAGATCTTCTTGGCCTCTTGCAAGAACGTGAATCAACTGTGGATGGCCAACTTCAAAGAAGGGCATTAAACGAGAATGCTTTTTTAAGCTCCACAGGATCAGTGGCGGCTCAAGAGAGACCGTATTAAAGGAGCTGATGGTGATGCCATGAGCCTGTTGACTGTCATCCAAGCAGGTGATAACAGTCACCCCAGTTGCAAAAGAAGAAAAGCCCTTGCGAAGTTCTTGTGAGGTAAAGGGACTCACTTCGCTCCGGCTGTGTTTTCTGGGTTGATGGTGGTACCAGGAATCGGAATCAAGACTTCATTCTCTTCAGCCTTAACGCACTTAAAGCGATATTCTTTGCCAGCCTTAGATAAGAAGCTAGCTCCTTCATAAAAATCGTTCTTACAAGTCTTCATGGCAAAGTTCTCGGTATCTTGAGGATCTGCGCTAGAGGTAATCAGACGCATATTACCCAGGGACATGTCTACTGAAGTTGGGTAGCATCCAGTGAGAATGAAGCTTGAAACAATACTTAAGAGTAGAATTTTTTTCATGGGAACGTCCATCGTCAATAATGCTTGCTAGGATAAACCTTTTAAGCAGTTTGTTTATCGTAAAACGGGATTTTATATAAGGATAGGATATGTTTAAGGCCATTTTAGTAAATAAGGATGATCAGGGGTATCGGGCTGAGTTGGCTCAAGTCGATGAATCTAGCCTGCCTGAGGGGGATGTCAGGGTAAAAGTGCTGTATTCCACCCTAAATTACAAAGATGGCTTAGCGATTACTGGCAAAGGCCCAGTAGTGCGAAGTTTTCCGATGGTGCCCGGGATTGATTTTGCCGGCGAGGTCTTGGAGAGCAGTAGCCCCGACTTTAAGGTGGGCGATATGGTGCTTCTGAATGGCTGGGGTGTAGGCGAGGGTCATTGGGGTGGTTTGTCGCAACAGGCTCGAGTGAAGTCAGATTGGTTGATTCCCTTACCCAAGGGCTTAACTGCCAAGCAAGCGCTTGCTATCGGAACTGCTGGGTATACGGCCATGTTATGCATCATGGCGCTGGAAAAGCATGGAACCAAACCTAGTGATGGCGAGGTCTTGGTGACAGGTGCGGCTGGCGGTGTTGGGAGCATTGCGATCGCCTTACTCAGTAAGTTGGGTTTCAAGGTAGTTGCAAGTACTGGGCGGATGGCAGAGGCAGATTACTTGAAAAAGCTGGGCGCCACTGAAGTGATTGACCGCGCAAGCTTATCTGCCCCAGGCAAGCCACTGGCTAAAGAGCGTTGGGCTGCCGTGGTTGATAGTGTGGGCAGTCATACTCTTGCAAATGCTTGCGCTCAGACTAAGAGTGATGGCGCGGTAGCCGCTTGCGGTCTTGCACAAGGCATGGACTTTCCTTCAACCGTTGCGCCATTTATTTTGCGTGGCGTCACTTTGTATGGCATTAATAGCGTTACTGTGCCACGTGGAAAACGGATTGCTGCTTACGAGCAACTCAGCAAGTTGCTAGATCTAAAAACACTAGATGAGATTTCTCACGAAATCAGCCTGGCAGACTCTATTGAGTATGCACAAAAGTTGATGGCTGGAAATGTGCGTGGACGCTTAATTGTGGATGTAAATAAGTAAGCTAATTTTATTTGGGTCTACGTTCAGAGATGTGAGCGTAGACCGCAAGTTTTTCCTCATCAGTCATTACGGACCAGCTTGTGATTTCTGGAAGCGATCGATAACAACCACGGCAATATCCATTGTGAGGGTCAATTTTGCAATGGTTATTACAAGGTGATGGAACGGTTGTCAAAGCAAGACCAATCAATATGAATACACAAAGTCAAAGCAAGGCAGATCAAGAACGCGCCATTCATTATCCCTTAGCGGATCAATTACCCCAGATGGGTGAATGTATTGAGGTGGCAACAGGAGTGTATTGGCTCAGAATGCGACTGCCATTTGTTTTAGACCATATTAACTTGTGGCTTTTGCAAGACCAAATTGATGGCATTGCTGGTTGGACAATTGTGGATTGTGGCATTGCCAATGAAGAGACTCAAGCAACATGGGAGCAGATCTTTGCCACCCAATTAAAAGGCTTGCCAATTTTGCGTGTGATCGTTACCCACATGCATCCCGATCACATCGGTTTATCACAGTGGCTATGCGAACGCTGGAATATACCCCTGTGGATTTCAATGACGGATTATTTGACAGCGCAGTGGTTAAGTCACAAAGAGGGCGGGGCTGCAGTTGGTAACAGGGCGGGCAGCGGAGGCTCAGCTGATCATTTTCAGAAACATGGTTTGACCACTCCTGAAGATCTAGAAAGAATTCGGGGACGCTCAAGTTACTACAGCAAGATGGTTCCTGGTGTACCAAGACAATATCGTCGCATTATTGATGGCGAGCAAATTATCATTGGGGGACATGATTGGCAAGTCATTATGGGGTTTGGACATGCGCCCGAACATGCATCTCTTTTTTGTAAAGACTTAGGCGTTTTAATATCGGGGGACATGTTATTACCCCGCATCTCCACTAATGTGAGTGTCTACGATGCAGACCCCGATGCCGATCCATTGGGTTTGTATTTAGATTCTTTGGAGCGATTTCTACCTTTGCCTGATGACACTTTGGTGCTGCCCTCCCATGGCAAACCTTTTACAGGAATCAAAGTAAGAGTAGCTCAGCTCAAGAAACATCATGATGAACGCTTGGCAGAAACGATGGAGGCTTGTCAAAAGCCTGCTCATGCGAGAGAGATCGTGTCCGTCTTATTTAGACGCGAGCTCGATATTCACCAAATGACTTTTGCCATGGGTGAATCTATTGCTCATCTGAATTACCTACTGCGTCGAGGAAAGTTGCGTCGCCAGCTTTGCGACGACGGGGTTTTGCGGTTTTCCGTGGTTTAGCCGCAGCCTTAGGTGCAGTGCTCTTTTGCTTGAGGTCGTTCGCTGAGGCTGAAACAGCATCACCAAAAGACTTTAAAGCCATCATGGTGGCATGTTGTACTTCAAGACCCTGAATAGTTGATTTCAGGATATTGAGATTGAGATTAAGCCAGTTTTCGACGCTCTTGAGGTCTTTAATGCGCTTTTCTAGCTCATCAACATCGAGGCCTGGAAATGCTGCAGCAAAACCATTGCCAGCCTTGCTGGAATCAGCGGTAAAGGGAAATTGACCTGGCATCTGACCAGCGGCATTTTGACCCCACATGGTTTTAAACATTTCAAGGCTTTGATTAAATTCAGGGATAGTTCCGAACATATATGCTCCGATTCAGATAAAAGTGACTAAAGCCGATAGAATAAGGGATTCTAGAGATTAATCTTCGTTTGGTAACAATGCAATCTAAAGCCCATTTTCCATCTTATACGCGTGGCCAGACGCTGCCTGAGCTGTTGAAACAGCGCATTCTGATTCTGGATGGGGCAATGGGCACCATGATCCAGCAGTACAAGCTTACAGAACAAGATTATCGGGGTTTGCCGAGTAATACCCGTTTTGAGAATCACCCGGGTGACCTTAAAGGAAATAACGAGTTATTGGTTTTAACCCAACCCCAGATTATTCAGAAGATTCATGAGGAGTACTTGGAGGCTGGTGCAGATATTATCGAGACCAATACTTTTGGCGCCACCTCGGTAGCCCAAGAGGATTACAAAATGCCAGAATTGGCTCGTGAGATGAATGAAGTCTCAGCCAGGTTAGCGCGCGTAGCTTGTGACAAATACAGCACCGCAGATAAGCCCCGTTTTGTTGCGGGCGCGATCGGACCTACACCAAAGACAGCCAGCATTTCACCGGATGTGAATGATCCAGGCGCACGCAATGTCAACTTCGATACTTTACGTGCTTCTTATCGCGAACAGATAGAGGGATTATTTGCTGGTGGTGTGGACTTGTTCTTAGTCGAAACCATCTTTGATACCTTAAATGCAAAAGCGGCTTTGTTTGCCTTGGATGAGTTTTTTGAAGAAACCGGCGAGTGCTTACCAGTCATGATCTCTGGCACGGTGACCGATGCCTCGGGTCGGATTCTTTCTGGGCAAACGGTTGAAGCTTTCTGGAATAGCCTGCGTCATATACAACCTTTAACCTTTGGATTAAATTGCGCTCTAGGTGCCGCATTAATGCGCCCTTATATTGCTGAGCTCGCAAAAATCTGTAATACCGCAGTCTCTTGCTATCCCAATGCAGGCTTGCCCAATCCGATGAGCGATACCGGCTTTGATGAAACACCGGATATCACTTCTAGTTTGGTTGATGGCTTTGCCAAAGACGGCTTAGTCAATCTCGTAGGCGGGTGCTGTGGCACAACCCCAGAACATATTCGGGCAATTGCCCAAGCAGTTGCCAAACGAAAGCCGCGGGCGTTTTATCGGGAAACTGTTGAGGTGGATGAATGACGATGAAGCTCTCCGGTCTTGAGGCCTTCAATCTTTCAGCAGACTTACGCTTTGTAAACATCGGCGAGCGTACCAACGTTACCGGCTCAAAAGCTTTTGCACGCATGATTTTGAATAATCAATTTGATGAGGCCTTAACGGTTGCTCGACAGCAAGTTGAGAATGGCGCTCAGATTATTGATATCAATATGGATGAAGCCATGTTGGATTCTGAAGCAGCGATGACACGCTTCCTCAATCTCATTGCCTCAGAACCTGATATTGCTCGTGTACCGATCATGATCGATTCCTCAAAGTGGAGTGTGATTGAAGCCGGCCTGAAATGTATTCAAGGCAAGCCAATTGTTAACTCGATTTCCTTAAAAGAAGGCGAAGCATCTTTTAGGGCGCAGGCAAAATTAATTCGTCGCTATGGCGCAGCAACCGTAGTCATGGCCTTTGATGAACAGGGTCAAGCAGACACCTATGAGCGCAAAACGGAGATTTGTAAGCGCTGCTATGACATCCTCGTCAATGAAGTGGGATTTCCGGCAGAAGACATTATTTTTGATCCCAATATTTTTGCGATTGCTACTGGTATTGAAGAGCACGATAACTATGCGGTGGATTTCATTAATGCGACTCGCTGGATTAAGGAAAACTTACCCGGCGCCAAGATTAGTGGTGGCGTCTCTAATGTGAGCTTCTCCTTTAGAGGCAATGAACGGGTTCGTGAAGCGATTCATACCGTTTTTCTATATCACGCTGTTAAAGCCGGCATGGACATGGGTATCGTCAATGCGGGTCAGTTGGGTGTTTATGAGGATCTCGACCCCGAGCTCAAAGAGCGAGTTGAAGATGTTGTTCTCAATCGCTTTAAAGAAAAAGATGGTCAGACTCCAACCGAGAGATTGTTGGCCATCGCTGATCAATTTAAAGGCGATGGTACAAAACAGGTCGAGAACTTGGTTTGGCGTGATGATCCTGTGCGATCCCGTTTAACGCATGCTTTAGTTAACGGTATTACCAGCTTTATTGAAGAAGATACCGAAGAATTACGGGCCGAGATCATGGGCGGTGGCGGCAGACCGATCGAGGTGATCGAAGGTCCATTAATGGATGGCATGAATGTAGTTGGTGATCTATTTGGAGAAGGCAAGATGTTTTTGCCCCAAGTCGTAAAGAGCGCTCGCGTCATGAAGCAAGCTGTTGCTTTACTGATCCCCTATATTGAAGAAGAGAAGCGTCAGCATGTTGCTGCTGGAGGAGAAGCTAAAGCCAAGGGCAAAATTGTGATGGCTACCGTCAAGGGCGATGTGCACGACATTGGTAAAAATATTGTGACGGTGGTTTTGCAATGTAATAACTTTGAAGTAGCCAATATGGGTGTGATGGTGCCTTGCGCTCAAATCTTACAGAAAGCCAAAGATGAGAATGCAGACATCGTAGGCTTATCGGGCTTGATTACTCCATCTTTAGAAGAGATGACCTATGTCGCGCAAGAAATGCAGCGCGATCCATATTTCCGTGAGAAGCAGATTCCGCTCATGATTGGTGGCGCTACTACCTCGCGCGTGCACACTGCTGTCAAGATTGCTCCTCACTATGACGGCCCAGTAGTCTATGTACCTGATGCGTCACGCTCAGTTTCTGTGGCATCGAGTTTGCTATCGGATGAGAGTGCGAAGAAGTTCATTCAAGATTTGCGCGATGACTATGAGCGGATTCGTAAACAGCACGCCAATCGAAAGGCAGCCCCAACCATTTCGTTAGAAGCAGCCCGCAAGAATCGTGAATTAATTGATTGGGCGCATTACACGCCAGAAAAGCCCAAATTTATTGGGCGTAGAGTGTTTAAGAACTTTGCCCTCAGTGAGATTGCCAAGTACATTGACTGGACACCATTTTTTCAAACTTGGGATTTAGCCGGTAAATTTCCAGCAATTTTGGATGACGAGATCGTTGGAGTTGAGGCTCGCAAAGTCTTTGAAGATGCGCAAGTATTATTGAAAAAACTCATTCAGGGGCAGTGGTTACAAGCTGACGCTGTAGTAGCGTTTTACCCAGCCGCTACAGTTGGCGATGATATTGTTTTATATAGCGATGAGTCGAAAGAGCATCCTCTATTCGTGTGGCATAACTTACGCCAACAATCCGAGCGTCCAATTGTCGATGGAGTACGTCGCCCCAATCGTTGTTTAGCGGATTATGTTGCTCCCAAGGATTCTGGTGTTGCTGATTATCTGGGATGCTTTGCTGTCACCACTGGTCATGGTGTTGAAAAGAAAGTGGCTGAGTTTCAGGCAAAGCATGATGACTACAGCGCAATTATGTTGAAGGCCTTGGCCGATCGATTGGCTGAAGCTTTTGCCGAGTTAATGCATCATCGAGTACGAACCGATTTATGGGGTTACGCTACCGATGAGATGTTGACCAATGAGCAAATGATCGATGAAGATTATCGAGGCATTCGTCCGGCTCCTGGTTACCCTGCTTGCCCTGCACATGAAGTAAAAAAAGATTTATTACGGGTTCTGGGTTCAGAAGACATTGGAATGACTTTGACTGAATCGATGGCCATGAATCCAGCGTCGAGTGTGAGCGGTTTTTACCTCGCCCATCCTGAGGCCCGTTACTTTAATGTGGGTAAGGTTTCTGAAGACCAGTTAGCTGATTTAGCGCTGCGTCGTGGTGAGGCTATTGAAGAGGTTCGGCGCCAATTATCCAGCTCACTGGATTAAGCTAAATTAGCCTAAACACCCCACATTACCGGCTCTTCTTTAGCGTTGGACTGTTTAAGGAGTTCTAAAAAAGGATATGCGCGCTGCCCCAAGCGATCACTTTTTTTGGGCTTATCGTTTTCTTTGCGCTCCTCTAGGTCATTCAAAATAGCAGTTTCTAGCGCAGTGATTAAGCTGGGGAGCTGCTCAACGGTAAAGATGCCCTGAGCTTCGAGTTGCCGCCCCAGAATGGTAAAAATCCGCTCAGTCAAATCGCTGAGCATAATGACATCGGGACCCGCTTTGGAGCGAAATTGATAGATCATTCTGATAGCTTACCACCTGATAAACTCACTCTTCTATGTTGCTAACCAATAAAAATCGTTTAGTCGCCATGCTGAGCGCCGCTTTAAAGAGTTTGGCCCTAGAGCATGGCCAAGCGCAGCCGGCTGAGCCACGCCTGGAGCGGCCTAAAGCGGTTGAACATGGTGATGTTGCTTGCAATATTGCACTACAGATTGCTAAAGCATGGCAAATGAATCCTCGGGAATTGGCTCAAGCTCTAGTCGAGCGCCTCAAAATACAGGCTGGCTATGATGAGTTAATTCAAGCTTGTGAGATTGCTGGTCCAGGATTTATTAACTTCCGTTTGAGTAATGCAGCTAAGACTTCGGTGATCAATGAGGTCTTGACTGCTGGCGAAGCTTTTGGAGTTGTCCCGGCTGGCCCAAATTCTCCTAAAGCCATGATCGAGTTTGTCTCTGCTAACCCAACGGGCCCTTTGCATGTTGGACATGGAAGACAGGCCGCACTTGGTGATGCTCTAGCTAATTTATTAGCTACCCAAGGTATACGTGTACATCGAGAGTTTTATTACAACGATGCAGGCGTACAAATCGCCAATCTGGCGCTATCAGTTAAGGCACGTCTTGATGGACTAAAGCCTGGCGATTCAGAGTGGCCGGAGCAGGCTTATAACGGTGAATATATTGCTGATATTGCACAGGCATTTAAAGGGTCTGCAGCAGATATATCTAGCGCTTCCGCAGAAGATCGCTTGGAGGCGATTCGTCAGTTTGCAGTTGCCTATTTGCGCAATGAACAAGATATTGATCTTAAAACGTTTGGTGTGCAATTTGATTGTTACTATCTTGAATCTTCTTTATATACCGATGGCAGTGTTGCTCAAATCGTGCAAGACTTAAGTCAGGTCGGAAAGACCTATGAGTCTGAGGGCGCTTTATGGCTCAATACGACTTCGGATGGAGACGATAAAGATCGTGTGATGCGCAAGTCTGATGGAAGTTTTACTTACTTTGTGCCTGATGTTGCCTACCATACCAGCAAGTGGCAACGTGGCTTTGAGAAGGTCATTAATGTTCAGGGAAGCGATCACCACGGTACGATCGCACGAGTTCGCTCAGGTCTTCAGGGTGTAGCACAAAAGCGGGGATGGACTATTCCCAAAACCTATCCTGAGTATGTCTTACATAAGATGGTAACCGTGATGCGTAATGGCGAGGAAGTGAAGATTTCTAAGCGCGCAGGATCTTATGTCACCGTCCGAGATCTGGTTGAATGGTCTGGTGGTGTTAGTGATGAGATGAACGAGGCAGATCGTGCCCTTGCTTTGCAGCGTGGTCGTGATGCAGTGCGTTTCTTCTTAATTTCGCGCAAAGCTGATACTGAATTCGTATTCGACATTGATTTAGCTCTGCAACAAAATGATGAGAACCCTGTGTTTTATGTGCAATATGCCCACGCACGGATTTGTTCCATCCTCCAACAGTGGGGTGGTCAGCCGAGTGAGTTGATGACTGCAGATTTATCCTTGCTGAATAGCAAGGCCTCTGATCATCTTTTAAGGCGCTTGGCTGAATATCCGGAAATGTTGGCAGCGGCAGCAACCGAGCTAGCACCTCATGTCCTCGCTTTTTATCTGCGAGACTTAGCAGGAGATTTCCATACTTTTTACAATGCTGACCGGGTCTTGGTCGATGATCCAGCCTTAAAATTGGCGCGTATCGCTTTGCTTTCTGCAACGCGACAAGTGCTGCAAAATGGCCTGAAATTGCTAGGGGTTTCAGCACCCGCTAAGATGTGAGCTAGGCTTGAAGTGAAAATGTAAGATGAGGATATGATGAAAAAACCGAATCAATTGTCGCGCTTCATAACTCAAGACCATTCTGAATATGGCGGGACCCTCATCGGATTTGTGGTTGGCCTTGCAGTCGGTCTTGGTGCCGCTCTTTTGATTGCGTTTTACTTGTCCAAAAATACACCCCAGGAAAGACCTGGAGTGCGCGCCACAAATCTCCCGTTGAATATCAAATCTGCCCCAAGCTCAGATGGCCAGGATTCGACGCCGCCAGCACCTCTAGATCTGAATAAGCCCTTGCAGGGTAAAACTACAGCTCCGGCTTTAGACCCGATTGGGGATTTAGTTAGTGGCAAGAAAGCTCCTGATCCGGCCCCAGCGGCCAAAGCAGACGCTGTATTCTTTTTGCAAGTGGGCGCTTTTAGTAAGCAAGCAGATGCAGATGCTCAAAAAGCAAACTTAGCGATTCAGGGAGTGCAATCGCAGCTCAGCGAGCTCACAACTGATGGCAATACGGTGTGGCGGGTCAGAGTTGGTCCATTCAACTCAGCCGATGATAGTAAAGCGATCAGCGATAAGCTAAGCAAAATGGGCATCAAAACCACCCTGATTAAATCCAATAAATCATGATCACATTCAATAGAAGAGCAATCCTTTTTATTTCCTGCTTACTACTAGTTGGGGTAGCAAACGCGCAAGGCAAAATACCTGGCGGAAAAATTGAAGAAGGATTTGAATATCGAGTATTGCCTGATGCGCAGCCAGTTACAGCAAAGGGAAAGGTTGAGGTTATCGAATTCTTTTGGTACGGATGTCCACACTGCTATGACTTTGAACCTGATTTAAGTGCATGGGTTAAGAGCCAGCCAAAAGATGTTGCTTTCCAAAGAGTACCAGTTGCCTTTAGAGAGGATTTTTTACCGCATAGCCAGCTTTACTATGCGCTATTGGCCATGGGTAAGGCCGATGCTCTGAATGACAAAGTTTTCTATGCAATTCATAAAGAAAATAAACGCCTCTTAACTGAAAACGAAATTGCGGATTGGGTAGCCTCGCAGGGCATCGACCGCAATGCATTTTTAACGAACTATCGCTCGTTTGCGGTTGTTTCAAAAGCAAAAGCAGCCAACCAATTGGTGATGCAATATCACATTGATGGCGTGCCAACCATTGTGATGCAAGGTCGCTACGTTACTTCACCTTCTATAGCAGGCTCTAAAGCGAAGGCAATTGAGGTGATGACTTTCTTGGAAGACAAGATTCGCAAGGACCGCTACAAATAATCTCTCTCTCTTGCTAGAGGCATTAAATCTTCACGAAGCGTCTGACAATCCAGAAATAAATCGGGTAGGGCAGAATTCTGAGGAACTTCAAAAAACCTGAGAATTGCTTCGGAAAGTGAATGTCAAACCCCCCTTTTTGAATGCCAGATAAGATTTCTTGGGCAGCTTTTTCCGCAGTGATCAGTGCAGGCATTTCAAAATCATTTTGAGCCGTAGCCTCCGTAGCGACAAACCCGGGAGAAATCATATGAACGCTCACTCCTTGGGGAAGCAAGTCATAAAACAGGGTCTCGCAAAAATTGATGATGCCTGCTTTGCTTGGACCATAAGCTAGTGCTTTAGGTAAGCCACTATAGCCCGCTACACTCCCCACAATTGCGATATGTCCATCATGTGCCTTGAGCATGGCAGGCAAGACAATCGATACGGCTCTCATCGGACCCAGTAAATTCGCATCAATCGTTTTTTCAGCAGCATCTATCTCAAATTCGTCTGCTCTCAGCGGAATATAAAGGCCTGAGACAAAAAGGAGTAAATCAATTCCTCCCCATTGATTCGAGATGGTTTGATAGGCAGCTTGCATTTGCTCTGTATGAGTAACATCCAGAGGAAGAACCAAGCTCTGAGATTGGGAATATTCCGCTGCAATCGTATTCAGTCGCTCAACACGACGACTAGATAAGGCGACTTTGGCAGATTGTGAAAGTAAGGCCTTGGCGCAGGCTTCACCAATTCCGCTAGAAGCCCCAATGACCCAGACTCGTTTGCCTGCAAATTGCCCGATACCTTTTTGTTTCATCAGTGAAAGGCCTCATGGGGCTGTAGCCTGGGTTGATGGCTGAGTGTGAATTGAATGACGTCAATACTGCCCTGAGCAAAGCCTGCGGCACAGTACATTAAGTAGAAATTCCATAGGCGAATAAAAGCTTCATCAAACCCAAGACGTCTTACCTCTTGTAGCTTCCCATTAAAGCTATCACGCCAAACACAAAGGGTTTTTGCATAGTCCAGACCAAATGCAAATTCAGATTCAATTTTCAAGCCTGCCTTTTCAGCATAGGATTTAAATACTGAACGCGATGGCAGCATTCCGCCTGGGAACACATATTGCTGGATAAAGTCTGTGCTATTACGATAGCGTGCAAAAAGTTCATCAGCAATCACGATCGTCTGAATGCAGGCTTTACCGCTCTCTTTGAGGCAGTGTGCGATCGTTTGAAAATATTCAGGCCAGTGTTTTTCACCAACCGCTTCGAACATTTCAATCGAGGCAATTCCGTCAAATCGTTCTTTGCAGTCTCGATAGTCCTGAAGGCGCACTTCAAACTGATTCTGGCTACCAAGATTTTTCAGCCGCTCTTCTGCATAGCGCTTTTGTTCGGTCGATAGAGTGAGTCCGGTGACATTCATGCCTGCATGAATAGCTTCTTCCATAAAGCCGCCCCAGCCACAGCCAATTTCTAGGATGTCACTATTGGGTTTGGTGTTAAGAGATTGAAGAATGCGCTCAATCTTAGCTTTTTGGGCGCTAGCTAATGTTCGTTTATCGTCATTGGCAAACCATGCGCTGGAATAGCTCATGGTTGGATCCAGCCAAAGCGTATAAAAGGCATTTCCAAGATCGTAATGTGCGTGAATATTTTTTCGGCTACCCGACTTCGTGTTATCCCTCAGAAAATGTTTGATGCGATAAAACAGAGATCCGTACCAGCTACCGTAGATCACTTTTTCTAGTAAGGCACGGTTACAAACAGCCAAATCTAGTATGGCTTTTAAATCTGGCGTATCCCAGTGACCCTTGATATAGCTTTCGGCAAAACCAATATCGCCATGGGAAAGGGTAGCTTTAAAGACAGACCAATCTAGAATTTGAATTTCAGCGTGCAGGGTGTCCGACGATGATCCAAATTGGCGAGTACTGCCATCCGGAAGGCGCATCACCAGAAATCCAGTCTGGAGCTTTTCCAGTAGCTTCAGTAATGAAGTTGCAGCAAAGCCTCCCTGATGGGGTTTGCTATTTTTTCTCTCGGGGCGCGAGAAGCTCAGACGAGAGAGAAGGGATTGACCGGGACGATTCATCTGCTTACTTCAAGTTCAGGAGGTTTGGGTTTTGAGTGAAAAGGAACGCCTTTAAGCCATAACTTCAAGGCTTGCCAGTGAATCCTAAAAATCACCCCTAGGCTCATTAAAGGATAACGCAAGAATGCTACATAAAGCATTTTTCGACTTAGCTCACGCGCCTCCCCGCTGATACTGGTATGAATTAAGGGCAGGCCATCCTCATGTAATTCAATACGGCATAGAGAGTGATGCTTGCTATTGCTATCGTTGGGAAAGAGAAAGCGGAAGTGGTATTCGCCGCTCACCGAGCAAAATGGAGAAACATGAAAGACTTTCTGAGAGAGCAGGGTCTCCCCGGAGCGGAGAGCTTCGCCCGAATCTTTAAATAGAAGGTAGCAGTGCCGCTCACCAAAAGTATTATTGACCTCTGCCAGAACTGCCTGAACTTCACCATTGGCGCGAGTGCATAGCCAAAGGCTGACAGGATTAAAAACGTAGCCCAATATTCTGGGGAAGGTTTGTAGCCAGATCTCGCCATCAACATTGTGAATGTGGTTTGCCTCTAGGATTTTCTCAATCCACTGAAGGGAGCAGTTGCCCCCTTGGCCATGATCTCGATCATGAAAAGCAAATAAGCCGGCTTGGTTATCGCTAACCCCATGCTTGCTTAACAGTTGAGGGGCTTGTTTTCTGGAGCGCATCGGAATGGATAGCGTAAAGACTCCATAAGAAAACGCATTTTGAGCTGGTCTAAAACGACGATGTTTAACGAATCCAAAATTGATCTTGGCTTGATTCATTTATTGGGCGTCTTGGGTCCGACGAGATTGTGAGGGCGAGTGAATATTTTCAAGTAAGTCTTCTGCAACCAGTTCACCCGAGCGCAAGCCATCTTCATGAAAGCCAAAGCCCGTCCATGCACCGCAATACCAAATTCCATTATTTCCTTGAATCAACGGCAATTGCTTTTGCGCCTGAATGGCCGCCATATCAAAAACGGGATGGGAGTATTCAATCTCTGCATGTACCAATTGAGGATCTGGTTCGGTTGATGGGTTAAGGCTCACAATGATGGGTATCGTTTTCAGCGCGTCTGGCAAAGGCTGCAAACGATTGATGAGGTAATTCACGCTCACGTGTTTCTTTGCGGAAGGTGCTGCACCAGATTTAGCGGTGTAATTCCAGGCTGCCCAACAGCGTTGTGTTTTGGGTAGGAAATGCTGGTCCGTGTGCAAAAAGGCGCGGTTCTTTTGATAGGGTATGGCAGCCAAAATGTTTTGCGCAGTCTGATCGATGCCTTTGACGATTTGTAAACTTTGATCACTATGACAGGCCATCACCACTTCATCAAATAGAGCGCTGCCATTTGAACTGATGACTTCGACTGGCGAATCGCCATCTCGACTAGCATTGACTTGAATCACTGCTTCCCGCTGAATTTTTACTTGATGTTGCTCGAGCGCGGCTACGATACGCTGTACATATTCTCTGGATCCGCCCTGGACTGTAAGCCACTGGGGACGATTCTGGATTTGTAATAGTCCGTGGTTATGGCAAAAGCGCACCATCGTTTGAATTGGGAACTCCAGCATTTGCTCAACTGAGCATGACCAGATTGCACCAATCATCGGAAGAAAATAATTCTCTCTAAAGCTTTGGCTGAAGCGATTGCGATTTAAAAAATCAGCGATAGGCTCATCAGGTTCTGCATATTCTTGCCCAGCAAGGATTTGTTTCTGAGCCAACTTAGTGGCAAGACGATTAAAGCGCAAAATATCGTAAGCCATTGTCCAGAATGATCTAGAGAATAGATTTGCTCTTTGTCCAAAAAAAGAATTGAGATCATTGCCAGCCCACTCAATCTTGCGGTCACCGCGATGTTGATCATCAGGCGAGATCGAAACAGAAAAAGACATTTCAGAATTCGCGATCGGTGCTTTGATCTGCTCAAATAAGCGCAGCAAACGAGGATAGGTTTTGCGATTAAACACTAAGAAACCAGTATCAATCCCGTATTGAATTTTGCCCTCTGGGGTATCTAAAGAAAAATCTACTGTATTGCTATGGCCGCCAATATGATCGCCGCCTTCATAGAGGGTAATTTCAGTCTCAGGACACTGTCTTAATGCATAGGCGCAACCAAGGCCAGAAATACCTGCGCCAATGATGGCAATTCTTTTTTTACTCACTGAACTTTTTCCCCTAGGAGCTTTTGGATTTCATCAACCACACTGCTGCTGGTTGGTTTGGTCATGCTTCCAAAAGAATCGACTACATTGCCATTGCGATCGATTAGGTATTTATAGAAATTCCATTTGGGAGTTGTGCCAGTTTTGGCAATCAGCATTTTGAACAAGGGATTCGCGCTTGATCCGCTCACAGAACTCTTGGCAAACATTGGAAATTTGACGTCGTAGGTATTTTTACAGAAGTCAGCAATTTCTTTATTGCTACCCGGTTCTTGCTGACCAAAATCATTCGACGGAAATCCTAAAACGACAAAGCCTTGGTCCTTATATTTGGCATAGATCTTTTCTAAGTCTTCGTATTGACCCGTAAAGCCACAGTAGCTGGCAGTATTGACGACTAACAGTACTTTGCCTTGATATTGGCAAAGATTTTGAGGCGCTTCGTCCTGCAGTCGGGGGAAGGTATGAGAAAGCAAGGGGCTGCAACTTGCTGGTGCAGCTTTAACGGAATTCATGCCTAATCCTAGTAAAAATGGAGTCATGCTCAGAAGTGCTATTAATCTATGAAATTGGGTCATGGTGCGCCTGTAAATAAGGTGTCTAGGTGTGCAAGTCTAAGACATTCTGGGGAATGTCGTTTGACAGTATCAAAAGCCTTTAATATTGAGTCATGACTTCGCTGCCAATGCCATCTTTTGAGGAAAAAATTTGCCCGCCTGAGCAGTTACACGAGCGGATTGCACAATTACCCAGACCTCTGGTTTTTACTAATGGGGTTTTCGATATTCTTCACCGCGGCCATGCAAGCTATCTTGCGCAAGCAAAATCCTTAGGCGCTAGTTTGGTGGTTGGGGTCAACTCAGATGTCTCAGTCAAAATGCTGGGCAAAGGTGATGATCGACCTATTAATAATGAGGCAGACCGCCTAGCACTCTTAGCAGCGTTGGAGAGCGTAGATCTCGTAGCAATCTTTACTGAGAAAACCCCTGTGAAGCTCATTGAGCAGATTCGTCCAGATATTTACGTCAAGGGCGGTGATTATGAAATTGATACGCTCGATGAGACAAAACTGGTTAAGACTTGGGGTGGCAAAGCGATTGCGATCCCTTTCGTATATGAGCGCTCAACCACTACCTTATTAGGGCGTATTCGGTCTTAAGACTTTTGAGACTGCAGTAGCCAGGACCATAGTCCGCGTAGCACTAAACCATCAACGCATTCAGCAAGGCCTAAGCTTGGCGTTAAGCCTTTTTGAATCGCTTGATGCAAAATTTTGGCATTACCGCCATCTAAATAAATCCGCTCAATTGGATGATTGATTGACTTAGCAATCTGCGCTGCATATTCAATTGCGCCAAGCTGTGCTGCATCACATCCAGAAATGATTGCATCGTTGGTATTGAGTCCAAAGCCGGAGTGCTCGGCTGAGCGAATAGCTAGAGGTAGCTGAGCAGTATTGACTTGCAGCCCGGATTGCATCAAATCTAAGCCTGGCAGAATCCAGCCGCCGTAATGTATACCGTTAGCTCCCAGTAAATCAATCGTCGTTGCCGTTCCACTATTGACCACTAAAGTATTGGTGCTGGATAGTGCGCGAGCGCCGATGAGGCCAGCCCAGCGGTCTGCCCCAAGCTTCTTAGGCTCTTGATATAGCGTCCGCATTCCATTGAATGTAGTGTTGCCAGTGAGTTCTTGCCAGACCAGATCATCCCATTGCGGAAACAGTGTTTTCAGATTGGTGATTGCTCGGTCGCCGGCGACGCAAGCAAAAGCAATGGCATCGGGTTTGGGAAGGGTCTTAGCAATATAGTCAGCAAGTTCAGCCCGATGTTCAGCAGACTCTAAAGATTTACTACTGATTGAACCAGAGTAAGCCCATAATTTTTTCTGACGATCAGAGGGATTATGAGTGGATTCAATTGCAGCCCATTTCATTCGGGTATTGCCAATATCAAACAATAAGTAGAGACTCATTTTGTAATCCTCAAGGAAACATCTCCCGCATGAATGCTGATCATTTTTTCTTCAGTCTCTAATCTAAGGGCACCAGAAGCATCGATTCCTCGCGCAATCCCCTCAATCGCTTCTTGGCCTGCACCAGTAATGCGGACAGGATGATTTTGGTAAGCATCCCAATGCATCCAAAGTTTTTGATATTGGCTAAAACCTGTTTGATCAAATTGAGACAGTACAGATTCCAATTCCTCAACCATTTTTAACCAAATCCATTCTGCATCGGGCACTGTTTCTTGCGGATTGAGGAGTTGATCTAATGCGGTAATGGGATATTCTTGGTGCAACGCCTCATTAAAAGCCCGCGCATTTTGTAGATTGATCCCAATGCCAATAATCATCCAGCTTGGATCGCCGATTTTTGTTTGACCACCTTCAATCAAAATGCCGCCTAGCTTTCCTTGATTTAGCAATAAATCGTTTGGCCATTTGAGGCGTAATCCCCTTTGGTAGAGAATATCTTCTGAAAGATTTAGTGCTTTTGAGATCCCCGAGATTACCGCTAATCCAACTAGGAGACTCAAACCAGAGAGGTCTGCGAGTTTTCTTTGGAAGGGATATGCCAAGGAAAAACAAAGTGAATCCTGTGGACTGGCTAACCAAGATCGACCTGCTCTACCTTTGCCGGCGGTCTGATTTTGAGCTAGACGTGCAATCGGATCAATTAACTCACCAGCGCGCCAGCGCGCCATGAGGTCATCATTAGTAGATTCGGTTTCTGCGACGCGTTCAAGGATGCAATGGCTACTCATTAGACTATTGTAGAAAGGTCTAGCCTAGAATTGGGGAATGCATGCTCAAGATCAAAGACCCCGAAAATTAGTTTGGCCAGTGCAGGCCATGCCTATGGCTAGGGTGTTGAGTCTTGCCTATGCACTATTAATTCTGTATGTAAGCCTGAATCCCTTCGATTTTGACTTTGAAACTAGCCTAGCCCCCTGGGCCTGGTTGGATGCCCCATTACCCCGTTTCATTACCCTCTTTGATGTTTCGGTCAATATCCTGGCTTATATCCCGCTGGGATTTTTGCTGGTTTTTGCTGCCTATCCACGTTGGCGCAATTTTGTGGCCTTGGGATTAGCGCTCTTGGCTAGTGCTGGATTGGCGTTCCTCGTGGAATCTCTTCAAACTTGGCTACCGACCCGTATTCCGAGTCAGATGGATTGGTGGGCAAATATTCTGGGCGGCGTCTTGGGAGGCTTGCTAGCTATCCCCTTGGGGCCAGAATGGCTTTCCGGAAGCGTCATTAGACGATGTTTTGACCAGTGGTTTGGTCTGAATTGGATTGCTTGTGCCTTACTGCTGCTTTTTCCTTGGGCTCAGATTTATCCGCAAAGCTCTTGGCTGGGTACTGGGGTATGGGGGCAAGCCATTTTTGGCTCGATTGATTGGGGTACCACGGTGGTTAACCATTTTTTACAGGAGACATTGATTACCTCAATCTGCTGGCTGGGCGCTGCTTTACTCCTTTCTTTGGGGATGAGACCAAAGGCGCCACAGTGGCGCATTCTCAATGGCTTGCTATTGCTGACCGTGCTCATCAAAACACTCTTCACCGCCTTACAGTTTGGCACTGAGTACAGCTTGCTTTGGTTGACTGATGGCGCACTCTGGGGAATGCTGATCGCCAGCGTAATTTTGAAATGGGCATTGCAGTTGCCGATAGTTTTAAAAACGTGGCTGGCTTTGGTTTGCTTGCTCGGGAGTACTTTAGCAATCTATGTATTGCCTGATAACCCCTATTTTATTTTGACTCTGCGCCATTGGTATCAGGGGCGCTTATTGCATTTCAATGATTTAATGCAATGGGTCTCCATAGCATGGCTACCCCTAGCCTTAGTTTGGCTATTGTGGGATAAATTGAGCATTCGCCTGAAATATTGATCGATATAATTTCTTATGAGCTTCTCACACCATCTATTTTTTTGTCTCAATGAGCGTAGCAACGGTGACAATTGTTGTGCTCAACACAATGCATTCGCACTATTTGAATATGCCAAAAACCGAGTAAAAGAATTGGGCTTAGCTGGGCCTGGAAAGATTCGCGTGAATAAAGCTGGCTGCCTAGACCGTTGCAATGATGGTCCAGTCATGGTCGTTTATCCAGAAGGAATTTGGTACACCTTTGTAGATACTGAAGATGTTGAAGAGGTTATTCAGTCTCATCTAATTGAAGGACGTGTAGTTGAACGTTTGCAATTAATTTAAAGAATACTTTTATGAATAGTCGTACCCAAGTGATGACGATTGCCGGTCTAGTCGGCCCGATTCAAGTCTCGATTGATTTACCTGACGAACTGAAGGCCGACCCTACATTTCCTGTCCGGGGCCTGGCTTTGGTAGCACACCCTCACCCCTTACTGGGCGGCACAATGGACAACAAGGTTGCGCAAACGATGGCGCGCGCCTTCAATCAGCTCGGCTATGTTAGCGTCCGCCCAAACTTCCGGGGGGTTGGTGAAACGGCTGGCGTGCATGATGATGGTCGCGGTGAGCTGGAAGACCTGTTGCATATTAGCGACTGGATGCGAACCCCATCTTCTTGGGCAAACCTTCCAGTGACGCAAGCTCAGAATTGGGTAAACGCTACGAATGATTTGCCTTTTGTGGTGTCAGGCTTTTCCTTTGGGAGCTTTGTAGGTAGCCATTTAATCCAACGACTCATTGACTTGGGGCGTCCGGCCGAGCGCCTAGTGATGGTGGGTAGTGCTGCGGGCAAATGGGAGCTAGCTCCTGTCCCGGCGGATACGATTTTGATTCATGGCGAGTTAGATGAAACGATCCCCCTCATCGATGTTTTAAATTGGGCGCGCCCTCAAGAGCTCATTGTCCAAGTGGTTCCTGGAGCAGATCATTTTTTTCATCGGCGCCTTCACTTGATTCGTAACATCATTACAGGCGCCTGGTTAGGTATGCCTGATCACCGGAGTCAATAATGGCCGAAGAAAAATCCCTCATTGAATATCCATCTGTTTTTCCGATTAAGGTGATGGGTAAATCAGTCCCTGAATATTTGCCAGCGATTATTCATATCGCTAAACAATTTGATCCCATTTTTGATGAGAGTAAGGTTGAGCAACGACCTTCTAAGGATGGTAATTACCTAGGTATTACTTTGCCTATTAATGCGACCAGTCGTGAGCAGCTCGATGAGTTATATAGAACGCTATCGACTCATCCGCTCGTGAGCATGGTCTTGTAAGAGCGAATTACCGGCACTCAATTTAATCAATGCAAATTCTTGTAAAGCAATTGGGCTTGGTGGACTACTCTGCAACCTATGAAGCGATGCGTGAATTTACTCAGAAACGAACGGCTGATGCTGCTGATGAGATTTGGGTGCTAGAGCATCACCCCGTCTTTACTCTCGGCCTCGCGGGTGATCCACAAAACTTGCATTCGCCAAGCGCAGATATACCTCTGGTTGAGGTTGATCGTGGCGGTGAGATTACCTATCATGGTCCCGGGCAAATCGTGATCTACTTGCTCCTGGACCTCAAGCGCCTTGGAATATTTGTGAAAGAGCTAGTCTCGAGGATTGAGCAAGCCCTGATTGATACCCTGGCTGAATATGGGCTGCAAGCAGAGCGCCAGGCAGGTGCCCCCGGCATCTATATAGCAGCGCAAGAAAAAGTGCCTCAGGAGTGGGTAGGTGCAAAGATTGCCGCCTTGGGTCTGAAAGTCTCCAAAAGCTATTCTTATCATGGCCTAGCCTTAAATGTATCGACTGATTTGGCGGCTTTTAGCCGTATCCACCCTTGTGGGTATGAGGGTTTGCGGACAGTGGATATGCAAACCTTAGGGATCAAGGACAATATAGAGAACGTTTCCCAAAAGTTAGTGGAGAACTTAAAGCGACACCTACAGAAGTAATGACTTCATCAATGACTACTAATAAAAACGCCCCCCAGATTGAAGAGCGCAAAGATCTGAACTATGACGCCTCTCGCAAGCAAAAGTCGAGCGAGAAGACTGCGCGTATTCCGATCAAGATTGTCCCCCTCGAGGAGATGCTAAAAAAGCCAGATTGGATTCGGGTTAAGGCAGCCTCTGGCAATTCTCGTTTTTCAGAGATCAAAAAGATTTTGCGTGAGAATGAGTTGGTAACCGTTTGCGAAGAAGCAAGTTGCCCAAATATTGGTGAATGCTTTGGTAAAGGTACTGCAACTTTCATGATCATGGGTGATAAGTGCACACGCCGTTGCCCATTTTGTGATGTCGGTCATGGTAGGCCGGATCCACTTGACCAGAACGAGCCTCATAATTTAGCTAGGACGATTGCTGCACTCAAGCTCAACTACGTCGTGATTACCAGCGTAGATCGAGATGATCTACGTGATGGTGGTGCGATGCATTATGTCGACTGCATTACTCAAAGTAGAGCGCTCTCACCGAAGACCCGTATTGAAGTTTTGGTACCAGATTTCCGAGGGCGCCTAGATAAAGCGCTGGATATTTTTTCTGAGCATGCGTCTATGGGTCTGCCTGATGTGATGAATCACAATTTAGAAACGGTTCCTCGTCTATACAAGGAAGCGCGTCCTGGCGCAGACTATTTGCACTCGCTAAAGTTATTAAAAGATTTCAAGGCGCGCTTTCCCCATATTCCCACTAAGAGTGGTCTGATGGTGGGTCTTGGTGAAACCGATGAAGAAATCTTGGCAGTGATGCGCGATATGCGTGAGCACAATATTGACATGCTTACGATCGGTCAGTACTTGGCGCCTTCAGGTCACCACTTGCCCGTCAAGCGCTATGTGCACCCGGATGTCTTTAAACATTTTGAAGAAGAGGCATATAAGATGGGCTTCTCCCATGCGGCAGTTGGGGCCATGGTGCGCTCTAGCTATCACGCTGATCAACAAGCGCATGAGGCAGGGATTGTTTAGAGCAAAGATTGCTCAAGCGCTATTGAGCATTGCATTAATATTTGGAATGCTGGCTTGCAGTCCAAGCTTGAATTGGCGCACTGTTCAAGCCCCTGAAGAAAGTTATTCAACTTTATTTCCAGCCAAGCCTGATAAGTTAGAAAGAAATCTTCCGTTCCAAGATCAAGTGATTCATCAAGTGCTCCAAGCTGCTAAAGTTGGTGACGATATCTATTCTGTTAGCAGTATTCATTTAGTTGGTAAGCAAGCAGAGTTCTTGCCAAAGATTTTGGAACAACTGCAAAATAACGTATTGAATAGAGCCGGAGTGAATCTTCAAAATGCGGTCTCTCAAGAGAGCTACTACAGAAATGCTAATCAGCAGCGCATGGCCGCGAAGAGCTATTTCCTAGAGATCCCAGCGAGTGAAAAAAATAATGCAACACGCCAGCTGATGCGCGTGATGTGGATTACTGGCACTGTTGAAAATGAGGGAGCATGGATTTACCAGCTAACAGTATTAAGAACTGGCGCTAGCAATGAAGATCCAAAAACAGTTTTAAACAATGAAGCGTTCTCACCCTTTTTTGAAGAGTTCAAACTGGATTAAGACTTTTCCAGAGCGGCTACTTTAGCTTCGAGTGTTTCCAATTTCTCACGAGTCTTTGCAAGTACTTTGGATTGCAATTCAAACTCTTCGCGAGTGACCAGATCCATTTTTTGAAAACCTTGATTCATCATGGCGCGCACATTCTTTTCAATCTCTTGCGCTGGTGAATTTTTAATCGCCTCACTCACTTTGTTTTGCATATCACCTGCGATGCGTTGAATTTGCTCGAGGATTTCACCAGGTTTTTGCATGATCTAAAGGGCCCAAATTGGTTAATGTTGCTTAATAGTCACAGAGCTAATTTTAATTTGGATGGGAATTTAGGGTGAAAAACCCTAAAAAGACCTCAAAATTGGCTAAAAAGTCACTTTGCAACTGATTTTATGTACCATTTTGGTGCATATGCATTGATTTGGTGAATTCTTAGATTTCAGTCTAGTGACAAACCCTCATGATTGCACCATGCAATATGCATCAACCTCTTTTTTATTTACAACCCGTAGGAGTAATTTTATGAAATCTTTACAAAAGAAAGCAATCTCTGCAGTAGCAGTAGGCTTGTTGACTAGCTTAGCGTGTGCGTCAGCATTCGCGGAAGACGCACCAGCTGCTGATGTGCCTGAAGTTAGCCCAATCGTAGCGAACGTTACAGTGGTCAATGATTATCGCTATCGTGGTATCAGCCAATCAAACTTTAAACCAGCAATTCAAGGTGGATTTGATTACGCCCACGAAAGCGGTTTTTATGTTGGAAACTGGAATAGTTCCATTAGCTGGGTTGGAGATAATTACAAAACTGCTGCTGGAGTAAGCACATCTGCACCAATCGAAATGGATTTCTACGGTGGCTTTAAGAAAGAACTGATTGGCGAAGGTTTTGCATCTGATTTAGGTATCTTGCAGTACTACTACCCAACAAGCGGTATCCAATTAACTAGCCAGCAAGCTAATCCAAACACTACAGAGATTTATGCAGCACAGAACTACACATACGGCCCATTGACAGGTTTCGTAAAGTTCTCATACGCTGTTTCAACACTGTTTGGTAATGTCAATTCTAGTGGTTCTTACTACCCTGATTTCACTGCGAACTATGACACTGGTGTATGGGGCCTTGCTCTTAACGGACACATTGGCTATCAATATGTTGCAGGCCATCAGCCTTCTAGCAATACAACTTGGGGCACTTCTGGCAACGTGAACGGTCTCACCAATAGCACACTTTATAGCTACACCGATTGGAAGCTGGGCGTAACAAAAGACTTTGGCGGTGGCTTATCTGGCGCTTTGGCTTATGTTGGTACCAATGCTGCTACCTATAAGGGTGCATACGGCTACTCAGATCCACAAGGTAAGAACACTGGTAAAGCCACTGGTCTGGTTTCTTTAACAAAAACTTTCTAATTCTTTCCCTGAACGGAGAAACGCATGAAATTAATCACCGCAATCATCAAGCCATTCAAGCTTGACGAAGTGCGCGAAGCTCTCTCAGAAGTGGGAGTTTCGGGCATCACCGTTACTGAAGTTAAAGGTTTCGGTCGTCAAAAGGGCCACACTGAGTTGTACCGTGGCGCTGAGTATGTTGTCGATTTTTTGCCTAAGGTAAAAATCGAAGCTGCTGTTGAAGATGGCATCCTAGAAAAAGCTATTGAGGCGATTGAGAAGTCCGCCAAAACTGGCAAGATCGGCGACGGTAAGATTTTCGTCTCCCCTGTTGAACACGTCATTCGCATTCGTACCGGTGAAACCGGCGCGTCAGCACTTTAAAGAGAGGTTGAAAATGTTAACTTGGATGAAACGACTTATCGCTGGAAGCGCGATGGCTATGGCTATCGGTGCAACCGGTGTCATGGTTAGCGCACCAGTATTTGCCGATACAGCGAAGCCTGCTGTTTCTGCACCTGCTGCCGCTCCAGCTGCTGCGGCTCCTGCCGACACAGTAAACAAAGGCGATACCGCTTGGATGTTGATGTCTACAGCACTCGTGCTGTTGATGACCCTTCCTGGTTTGGCTTTGTTCTACGGCGGTCTGACACGTAGCAAAAATGTACTGTCTATTTGTATGCAGTGCTTCATGATCTTCTCAGTGATAACGGTACTCTGGTCCCTTTATGGATACAGTTTGGCGTTCACGGAAGGCGGAGCATTCATCGGTGGAACAGATCGACTCTTTTTGGCTGGCCTGACTCCAGACTCTATCGCAGCAACCTTCTCTAAGGGTGTTGGCATTCCTGAGTATGTATTCATGGCTTTCCAAGCAGTGTTCGCGACAATTACTTGCTGTTTGATCATTGGTTCATTCGCTGAGCGCGCTAAGTTCTCCGCAATTTTGATTTTCATGATCCTCTGGTTCACATTCAGCTACTTGCCAATCGCCCACATGGTTTGGTTCTGGCCTGGTCCTGATGACATCAAAGATGCCGCATCACTCGACGCTATTACAGCTCGTGCTGGTTGGTTGTGGCAGAAGGGTATTCTCGACTTTGCTGGTGGTACCGTTGTTCATATCAACGCTGCTATCGCTGGTTTGGTTGGTTCCTTCGTTATCGGTAAGCGTTTGGGTTACGGCAAAGAGCCAATGAAGCCACATAACTTGGTTTACGTTATGTCTGGTGCAGCACTCTTGTGGTTCGGTTGGTTTGGCTTTAATGCTGGATCGGCTCTTGAGGCTAACGGTAGTGCGGCATTGGCTTTCGTTAACACCTATTTGGCAACTGCTGCAGCTGTTATCGGCTGGTCATGCGCTGAGTGGATTCTCAAAGGCAAGCCATCCATGTTAGGTGGCGCATCTGGTTGCGTAGCAGGTTTGGTCGCTATTACTCCAGCTGCTGGCTTTGTAGGCCCAATGGGCGCTCTCGCTATCGGTGTTGCTGCAGGTGTAGTTTGCTTGTGGGGTGTAACAGGTCTCAAGAAAATCTTGGGCTCTGACGATAGCTTAGATGTATTCGGTGTGCACGGCGTTGGCGGTATTTTGGGCGCCTTGTTAACCGGTGTTTTTGCTGACCCAGCATTGGGTGGCACAGGTATCTGGGATTATGTTGCTAATGCAGTTGCCCCTGATTACTCTATTGCCAGCCAATTGTGGATCCAAGCTCAAGGCGTGATTACCACCTTGATCTGGTCTGGCGTAGTTTCTTTCATTGCCTTCAAGTTGATCGATATGGTTATTGGTCTCCGTGTTAAGGAAGAAGAAGAGCGCGAAGGCCTGGATATTGCTTCCCACGAAGAATCAGCTTACGAGTCTTAATTAGTTCATTACCCCTCAATCGGGCGGCCTTCAGGTTGCCTGATTTTTAAGCGCGGAATCCTTGGATTCCGCGTCTTTCTTTTAATAATCTTACAATGGTGAAATGGTTCCACATCTCATCACAGCCCTTAGCGGTCCCTTGCTCGAGCTCGAGTCCAAGGTTCTAGAAGCAACCCCAACAATTGAGCGCTGGTTTAGGCTGGAGTGGCAAGAACACACCCCTCCTTTTTACTGTTCAGTTGATCTCCGAAATTCGGGCTTCAAGCTCGCACCAGTAGATACCAATCTATTCCCTGGCGGATTTAATAATTTATCGCCACAGATGCTACCCCTGGCTGTTCAGGCAGCTATGGCTGCAATTGAGAAGATTTGCCCTGAGGCCAAGAATTTATTGTTGATTCCGGAGCGTCATACTCGTAATACCTTCTACCTACAAAATATTGCCCGCTTATCTTCTATCTTGCGTCAAGCAGGCTTGAATGTCCGTTTAGGTACTTTGTCAGATGAGATTAAGAAACCAACTTGGATTGAGTTGCCCGACGGCAATCGTTTATTGATGGAGCCTTTAGAGCGCTTGGGTTTGAAGAAGCAGCGCCTCGGCTTGAAAGATTTTGATCCTTGTTCCATTTTGCTAAACAATGATTTGTCCGCAGGAATTCCTCCTGTTCTAGAAAATATTTATGAGCAGTATTTACTGCCCGGCTTGCACGCAGGCTGGCAGACTCGTCGTAAATCAAATCACTTTGCAGCCTACGAAGAGGTTGCGAAGAAGTTTTCTAAAGTAGTCGATATTGATCCCTGGATGATTAGTCCTTTTTTCACGAGCTGCAAGAATGTGAACTTCCATGAGCGCAGGGGTGAAGACGAGCTACAAACAGCCGTTGAACAGATTCTGAAAAAGACCGCCAAAAAATATCGTGAGTACGGTATTAAAGAGAAGCCTTATGTCGTTGTGAAAGCTGATGCCGGCACCTATGGCATGGGAGTCATGGTGGTACATGACCCGGCGCAGCTAAAAGACCTCAATCGCAAAGATCGCAACAAGATGAGTGTCGTCAAGGAGGGCCTTGAGGTCAGCGATGTATTGATCCAAGAGGGTGTCTACACCTTTGAGAAAGTCAACGAGGCTGTTGCTGAGCCTGTGGTCTATATGATTGATCGCTATGTGATTGGTGGCTTCTACCGAGTTCATACTGATCGTGGACCAGATGAGAACCTCAATGCCCCTGGAATGCATTTCGTACCACTGGCTTTTGAGCAAAACTCAATGCCTGATATGCAGGCCAAGCCCGGTAGCGCAGCACCAAACCGTTTTTATCTGTATGGCGTTGTTGCTCGTCTGGCTTTATTGGCCGCCTCTCTGGAGTTGGAGCGGACCGATCCTGATGCTGAAGTCGTTTAATGTTCCTGCATTGCTAATGGCGATATAGAGGTAGATGAATGGATTTTTTATTTATTGCCGATCCACTGGAGAGTTTTAAGGTCTCGAAAGACTCCACCTTGGCGATGATGCGCGCTGCCCAGACCGCAGGGCATCAATTATGGTTTGCAGAAAGTCGCAATATTCTTTGGAGCGGCGAGGCAGTCATTGCTGATTGCCAAGCGCTAGCAATCAAGCCCAGTGGACATGCTTGGTTTGAGTTGGGAAAAACCAAGGCACGCGCCCTAAAAGATTTTTCTGCAGTACTGATGCGTACCGATCCTCCTTTTGATATTGAATACCTTAATACCACTTGGCTCTTGTCGGCGGCTGTACGTCAAGGCGCAAAGGTATTCAACGACCCAAACGCTATTCGTGATCATTCAGAAAAGTTATCGATCACTGAATTTCCTGAGCTTACCCCCCCAACTTTAGTGACTCGTGAACTTTCTGCCGTAGTGAAGTTTCATGAAGCGCATCGCGATATTGTCATTAAGCCATTAGATGGTATGGGTGGAATGGGTGTATTTCGTGTCGGGCCTGATGGCCTCAACTTGGCAAGCATTGTTGAAACTCTGGGAGAGAATGGCTTGAGAACCTTGATGATTCAGCGTTTCTTGCCAGAGATTTCGCAGGGTGACAAGCGGGTGCTTTTGATTGGTGGCGAGGTAGTGCCTTTTGCCTTGGCTCGTATTCCACAGGGCAGCGAGATTCGGGGTAACTTAGCCGCTGGAGGGAAGGGCGTGGCAATGCAGCTCACTCCTCAAGAATTAGGGCTTGCACAAAAGTTGGCCCCATTGCTGAATCAACGCGGTTTATTTTTAGTAGGATTGGATTTAATTGGCGGGTATTTGACTGAAATCAATGTCACAAGCCCGACTTGTTTTGTTGAGATAACTGAGCAAAGTGGCATTGATGTAGCTCAGTTTTGGCTAGAGGCCTTAGAGAAAGCATTGAAATAAAAATGGCTGGAATTATTATTGTTGCGCATACTCCGGTAGCAAGTGCCATGTACGGGTTTGCAGAGCACATTTTTGGTAAATCGCCTGAGCGAGTCAGGGCAATTGATATTCCGCCTTATGAGGATACGAAGGTCAGTTTTGAGCGGGTGCTACAAGCGGCGAATGAAGTTGATAATGGCAACGGAGTTCTAGTGCTAACCGATGTGATGGGCGCCACCCCTGCTAATGTGGCTACTAAATTAGAGACCAATGGCTCGTCATCTGGTCTGCATCCCAAAGTCATTGTTTTGGCAGGCTTAAATCTGCCAATGTTGATGCGTTGTATTTCACACCGAGAAGATGGTTTAGAGAGCTTGGCCCTCAAAGCGCTACAAGGTGGCCAGAATGGAATCCTTCGCTTGGGAAATAAAGTTGCCACAGAAAAAACTCAGGAGCAAACATAAATGCCAGTTGCCGATATTCAGATTGTGAATAAGCTTGGATTACATGCTCGGGCCTCTGCTAAGCTCTCTCAATTAGCGGCTGAATTTCCCTGTGAAATATTGCTATCTCGCAATGGACGTCAAATTAATGCAAAAAGCATCATGGGTGTCATGATGCTAGCTGCCGGTATTGGCAGCACTGTGACGCTTGAAACGATTGGTGATAAAGCGGATGAGGCTATGCAGGCCTTAACCGAGCTGATTAATAACCGTTTTGGTGAGGCTGAATAACGATGACATTTGCCTTGCACGGTATTCCGGTATCGAAGGGTATTGCAATTGGCAAGGCAGTGTTGATTTCGCGTGCGGCATTAGAGGTCAGTCACCATGTGATTGAGCCGGGCAAAGAAGAGGCGGAAGCGCAAAAATTATTAGATGCTTTTGAGCAAGTTCGTTTAGAGCTAGATCAATTGCGCAAAGGCCTGCCTAAAGATGCCCCTCAGGAGATGGCCGCTTTCTTGGATGTGCATGGCATGATTTTGGCTGACCCTGCTCTTGCTGAAAAACCACTCAAGCTGATTCGGACTGAGCGCTTAAATGCAGCCTGGGCGCTGACAACCGAATTGAATGATTTACTTGAGCAGTTTTCTGAGATTGAGGATGCCTATCTCAAAGAGCGTGCAAATGATATTCGTCAGGTGGCTGAGCGTGTTTTAAAGGCTCTCAGTAATCAGCAATCCGATTCTTTGCAAGAACCCGATGCTCTACCAACGAGCGAGCTTGGAGCAGATGCCATTATCGTTGCGCATGACATTGCTCCGCATGATATGTTGCGTTTTAAAGAACATGCATTCACGGGCTTTGTAACCGATCTTGGAGGCAAGACCTCGCATACTGCCATTGTGGCGCGCAGTATGGAAATACCGGCAGTGCTTGGCGTGCGACACGCTAGTGAAATGATTCGTCATGGCGACTGGCTCATTTTGGACGGAGAGCATGGGGTTGTGATTGTTGCCCCAGATGAGCAATTATTGGCTGAGTATCGCGCCCTTCAAGTCAAGGCAATCGAAGAAACTAGTAAGTTACAGAATCTGAAGCACTCCAAAACCTGCACAGCAGATGGAGTAGCCATTGAATTATTTGCCAATATTGAGCTTCCTGAAGATGCTATTCAGGCTGTTGAGTTTGGGGCGGTCGGTGTAGGTTTATTTCGTTCTGAATTCTTGTTCATGGATCGTAATCAGGCATTGCCAGATGAAGAGCAACAATACGAGGAATATCGGCGCGTTATCGAATTAATGCATGGTTTGCCAGTGAATATCAGGACGATAGACGTGGGCGCAGATAAAGCCCTGGGGGCTGGCAGCGATTTATCGCAAACAGGAACTTCACCATTAGGCTTGCGAGCGATTCGTTGGTCCCTCACTGAGCCAGAAATTTTCCTAACGCAATTAAGAGCAATTTTGCGGGCATCGGCTCATGGACAGGCTCGGATCATGATTCCGATGCTGGCGCATGCAAAAGAGATTCATGAAACATTCCGCTTGATTGAAAAGGCCAAACAGCAGCTGCATCAACGAGGCCAATCATTTAATCCCAATATCCAAGTTGGCGCCATGATTGAGATCCCTGCGGCTGCATTGACGCTTCCTTTATTCATTCACCACTTTGATTTTTTATCGATTGGTACAAATGATTTAATTCAATACACTTTGGCGATTGACCGGGCTGATCATGCTGTGGCACATTTGTATGATCCTTTGCATCCCGCTATCTTGAGTTTGCTGTACACCATCATTACCCAAGCAAACAAAGCGAAGACGCCAATTGCTATTTGTGGTGAGATGGCGGGCGACCCAACATTGACTAAGCTATTGCTGGCAATGGGCTTAACCGACTTCTCCATGCACTTTAGTCAACTTTTATTGGTGAAGCGTGAAATACTCAAGGCCAATGTCAGTCAGCTCAAATCTCACCTCCCTGAAATTCTGAAAGCAGTTGAGCCAGAGGCTCAGGCGATCGCGCTTGAGCGCCTCTTAGCGAGTTAGATTCACTTAGTAAATCGGTTTAGTGACGATTGCCACAAACTGAGCATTCAGGATTGCGTTTTAAGCGAATTTCATCGATTTGGGTGGTGAGCGCATTCCAAAGCAGCATTCTGCCGATCAGTGAATCACCAAAGCCGATCAGGAGTTGCAAAGCTTGGGCTGCTTGAATGCTGCCAATGATGCCTACTAGTGGGGCAAAGACTCCCATGCTTGCACAATTGGTTTCTTCAAACTGCTCCTCTGGAGAAAAGATACAGGCATAGCAGGGTGATTCAGGACTACGAATATCAAAGACATTCACCTGACCATCAAAGCGAAGTGCAGCTCCCGATACCAGGGGCAAACGGTGCTCAACACAAGCGAGATTGATGAGCTGTCTTGTCGCATAGTTATCAGTGCAATCCAAGACAATCTGTGCTGTTGGCAGAAGTGGATTCAGCAACTTGGCGCTTGCCCTTTCCTCAACAGCAATGAGTTCAATCGTGCTATTAAGCTGTTCCAGAAATTGTTTCCCAGATACAGCTTTATTTTGCCCAATCGTTTTATGGGAGTGCATCACTTGCCGTTGAAGATTGGTTAAATCAACCTGGTCATGATCAACCAAAGTCAGTTTGCCGATACCTGCCGCAGCTAGGTAGGGAGCTGCAGCACTGCCAAGTCCTCCGGCGCCAATAATGACAGCGTGTGAGGCAAGCAGTTTTTCTTGGCCAGCAACATCAATCTCTTCGAGTAGCAAGTGCCTTGAATAGCGCAGTAGCTGTTCATCATTCATTTTCTATCTCGAGCGGTGCTAACGGATTTATTCGAGTTTGGAAGCAGAACGTTTAACGGTGCCACCATTTAAGTAGGAGACAGCTTGCTCGAGCATAAAGTCATCAGAGCTACCAAGTTCGATAGGCTTTTTGGCCTTAGCTTTTTCAGCCTCTTTTTCTTGATCGGTCTTCTTTGCATTTTTTTCTTCAATGCGCTGCATCTCTTCTAAACGACGCTTTTCACGATCAGCAATTAATTTTTCTTCAGATGCCTGTTTATTACGAAGATGTTTCTCGCTATCAACCTCGCGAGTAATCAGGACATCATCTGGATCGCCATCTTTACTTTGATCTACCGCAATGTCAGGCTTGATGCCAAAAGCTTGAATAGATCTGCCATTAGGTGTGTAGTAGTAAGCAGTCGTAATCTTGAGGGCGCTGTCATTGGTGAGGGGGCGCACAGTTTGTACGGAACCTTTACCAAAGGTGGTCTTACCGATAATCGTTGCCCGTTTGTAATCTTGTAGAGCGCCTGCCACAATTTCAGAGGCTGAAGCAGAATAGGCATTTACCAAAACCACCATCGGAAGTTTCTTAAAGATTTCAGGGACGCCAGCAAGGGGATCGCCAGGCTCATTTAATCGATACATGGCCGGCGTTGCATTAAATACTTGTTTTGAATCTTGCGTTTGGCCTTTGGTAGAAACAATCACTGCATCGTTTGGTAAGAATGCCGCTGCAACACCGACTGCACCTTGTAAGAGACCGCCACCATTATTGCGAAGGTCCAAGATAATCCCTTTTAGCTTGGGGTCTTGCGCTGCCAACTCAGTCAGTTTTTTAGCAAGATCTGGAACGGTTCGCTCTTGAAAGCTGGTGACGCGCACCCAAGCAATATCCTTATCTAAAATCTTGGCTTTGACTGATTGCACTTTAATTTCTGCGCGAGTGATTGTGACAGGAAATGTCCGTTCTTCACTCTTGCGATAAATGGTCAACGTAATTTTTGTGCCAGGAGTGCCACGCATGGTTCGAACGGCTTTATCAAGCGACATGCCGCGGACAGGCTTGTCGTCCAAGCGAGTAATTAAATCCCCAGCCTGAAGGCCAGCTCGCTCTGCAGGACTGCCTTCAATGGGATTCAAGACTTTCACTAAGCCATCCTCAGAGGTGATTTCAATTCCGAGACCAGCAAACTTACCTGTAGTTTGCTCCTGCATCTCTTCAAAATCTTTTTTATCTAGAAATGTAGAGTGAGGGTCAAGGCTACTGACCATACCCTTTACTGCATCTGTTAATAATTGCTTATCTTCGATTGGTTCCACATATTCACGTTTGATCTGGGCAAATACGTTCGAGAGCGTACGAAGCTCATCCAAGGGTAGTGTCGTATTTTGTTGAGCCGTTGCCGACAATTGAATCGTTGCTGCCACCCCTGCAATTAAGCCAATCGCAATGAGGGCAAAATTCTTTAAAAATTGGCGCATATTTTTTCTTTTTAATCTAAATAGAAATGGCGAATAGGCTTGAGATTGTCATCAAGCTCATATACCAAGGGAATACCATTTGGAACGTTCACTTCCATGATGGCTTCATCAGAAAGTTGATCTAAGTATTTGATGAGTGCTCGGATGCTATTGCCGTGTGCAACCAAGACAATTCGCTTGCCAGCTTTGAGTGCAGGGGCGATCGACTCATTCCACAAGGGTAGGACCCGCTCGACATTGTCTTCAAGGCATTCGCCAAGAGGCACTTCAGAGGGGTGGAGTTTTTCATAGCGGCGATCTTTTTGGGGATTGCGTTCATCGTGCGTCTCTAATAGAGGGGGGCGGATGTTGTAAGACCTTCTCCAGATGTGTACTTGCTCATCACCATACTGTGTGGCAGTCTCTGCTTTATTTAAACCCGTTAACGCGCCATAGTGGCGTTCGTTTAAACGCCAGCTATGAACTACTGGAATCCACATGAGGTCCATGGCATCTTGAACGCCCCACAAGGTTCGGATCGCACGCTTGAGAACGGAGGTATAGGCAATGTCAAATACGTAACCCGCTTTGAGAAGCTTTTCACCTGCAGCATGCGCTTGTTTTGCCCCATTTGGGGTCAAATCAACATCGGCCCAGCCGGTGAAGCGGTTTTCAAGATTCCAAGCGGATTCGCCGTGACGAATAAGAACAAGTTGTTTCATAGAGCCATTCTATAATCTGGTGATGAACTTTTTCACTCAAATTGACAATTTAGCGCTGATTGCCTTACTAGCTGTTTCAGGTATCGCACTCTTCCTACCCACATTATCTACGCTTATTAGTGGAAAGGGCCTCTCTCCAACCGAGGCGACGATTTGGATCAATCGTCGTAAGGCCTATGTCTTTGATTTGCGCTCTGAAGATGCCTTTAAAGCAGGTCACTTGCCTGGGGCGAAATTCGCCGCCGCCGCTACCCTAGGCGCTGAGATGGGTAAGCTCAAGCTGGATCGCAAGCATCCAGTGGTCTTAATTTGTGAGAATGGTAGTGACTCTCGTAAAGCCGTTGCGGTGGTCAAAACACTCGGGTTTGCTGAAGTAGCCGCCTTAGACGGCGGAATCGCTGCTTGGAAAGCAGCCGCTTTGCCTTTAGTTAAGTAAAAAATATGCCACAAGTCTTGATGTATAGCACCCAAGTTTGCCCTTACTGCGTGATGGCCGAAAAGCTTTTGCAGAAAAAAGGGGTAAGCAATCTAGAGAAGATTTTGATCGACAAAGATCCAGCTCAGCGCGAAATCATGATGACAAAAACGGGTCGTAGAACCGTGCCGCAAATCTATATTGGCGATACCCATGTTGGTGGATATGATGATCTGGTAGCCCTAGATCGTGCTGGACAGTTAGACCTTCTTTTAGCGTAAATATTCAATAGAGAGAATTTTCATGAGCGATAAAGCCACTTCAACTCAAGATGGTTTGGATCAAGATCAGGCCCCGAGCTTTCGGATTCAACGTGTCTATCTAAAAGATCTTTCCTTGGAGCAGCCAAATGCGCCAGAAATATTATTGATTCCAAAAGAACCACAAGTTCAAGTTGAAATCGATATTGCAGTCACCCGTCTTTCAGATGGATTATTTGAGGTCAGCGTGATTGGGACTGTTACCGCCCGCATTGAGGGCAAAGTATTGTTTTTAATTGAAGCCAATCAAACCGGTATTTTTGAATTTGCCAATATCCCTCCTGAGCAGATTGACCCCATGCTAGGTATTGCTTGCCCAACGATTTTGTATCCTTATTTGCGCTCCAATATTGCTGACACCATCAGCCGCGCTGGCTTCCAGCCGATTCATTTGAATGAAGTCAATTTCCACGGAATGTATGAGCATCGCTTAATGCAGGCTCAACAGGCTGGTGCGGGCTCAGAAGATAGTTCCGCCGAAGAAAGCAAGATCATTCTTCCTAACTAAGCTGTTTAAATAGGGCCAACAGATCATGAAAGTGACGCTGCTTGGAGCTGGAGCCTGGGGAACGGCGATGGCCGTTCAGGCTGCTCGTTTTCTTGAGCATGACCAAGTCTGTTTATGGTCGCGCTCCTTGGAGCAGATTGAGCATATTCAAAAACAGGGTGAGAACCGCGCCTACTTGCCTGGCTTCGCATTACCCAAGAGCCTGCGCCTAGAGGCCAATTTTTCTGTGGCGATTCATCGCTTAGGCCCGCATGATTTATTGGTGATTGCAACCCCGATGGCAGGTTTAGCAGAGACACTTGTTCAAGTATTGCAAGTTGCGAAACATGCTTTAAACATTGTTTGGCTGTGTAAGGGTTTAGAGCCAAGCTCGACCTTTTTGCCACATCAAGTCGTAGAGCGAGAAGATCGTTTGCACAACAAAGGTATCAAGCATGCATACGGTGTGTTGTCTGGACCCAGTTTTGCCAAAGAGGTAGCCAATGGAATGCCTTGCGCTTTGACGGTGGCCAGTCAATCAGATGAACTATGTACGATTGTGCAAACCGCTTTTCATCATGGCAATATGCGAATCTATGCAAGCGATGATTTGATCGGCGTTGAGTTGGGTGGCGCAATTAAAAATGTACTGGCTATTGTGGCGGGTATCAGTGATGGCTTAAATCTGGGGCTGAATGCGCGTGCAGCAGTTCTCACGCGAGGCTTGGCAGAAATGATGCGCTTGGTTAAAGCAGCCGGGGGACGCTCAGAAACCTGCATGGGATTAACGGGCGTTGGCGATTTGATCTTGACAGCCACTGGCGACCTTTCAAGAAATCGACAAGTGGGCTTAGCGCTTGCTACGGGCCAGCCACTACAAACAATATTAGATGGACTAGGGCATGTAGCTGAAGGCGTTTTGTGTGCCTCGGCAGTAAGTAATTTAGCGGCGCGCCTGGGGGTAGAAATGCCTATTACGAATGCGATGACGGAAGTTTTATCCGGTCATGTTGGTGCGCAAGAAGCTTTGCAGAAATTAATGGGTCGCGATCCAACAACAGAAGTCTGATTCAGCTCATTTTCTAGCTACCGCCTTGCAAACCATTTTGTCGCCAGGCTTCGTAGACAACAATCGCAACCGTATTGGAAAGATTAAGACTGCGACTGCTCTCTTGCATCGCTAAGCGCATCCGGTTTTGGGCAGCAATGGAATCTCTCACTTCGTCAGTAATGCCTTTGGTTTCAGAGCCAAAGACAAAATAATCGCCTGGCTGATAATGGCCAGCATGAAAATGCCCAGAGCCTTTCGTGGTTAGTGCAAACACCCGCTCCATTTTGGGCTGTTCATTCATGAGAAAAACTTGCCAGTTTTGATGTACTTTGACGCTAGTAAATTCGTGGTAATCCAAACCCGCTCTCCGAAGCTTTGCGTCCTCCATCGGAAAACCTAGAGGCTCAATTAAATGAAGCGAGGCTCCAGTGTTCGCACACAGGCGGATGATGTTGCCGGTGTTAGGTGGGATTTCAGGTTCGAATAAAACAATGTTAAACATGCTGCAATCTTTTGGTCATGTATCTTGGGGTTCTGAGTAAAACCCAATTCAGAACTCGTGAAGCTCCATTGTCCTTCAGAACAGCAGCAATTTCATTCAAAGTGGCTTTGCTTGTCATCACATCATCAAAAATCACCACGTGCCGGCCTTTGATGGAATCTTTGAAGTGAGGATTGAGATAAAACATACCTTTGACCGTTTCTGCGCGTGAAGTGCTGTCAGATCCCACAAGGTCATGTGGCGCATGATGTCTTTGTAGCACACACGCTAATTTTTGAATGGTTTTGGGTACTTGTATGCGACGCAGAATTTCCCAGCTTTGGTTGAAACCTCTCTCGCATAATTTTTTCTGACTCAGTGGCACAGGCATTGCCACGTCAATTCCAACATAATCTAAGCGCGATGCCAGAATGTGATTCCAAGTACTCGCTAAGCCATGCGCCACACTGATGCGCTTGGTGTATTTCAAATTATGTAGGGATTTTTGCAAACCGCTTTCATAAGATGCAAGACAAACGCTCTCATCAAAGTGGGGCGGTTCTAGTCGACATTCATCACACTTGCCTGCACTAAGTTCGATTGCAGTTAAGCAGATGCCGCATTGTCTGCAACATTCATAATGACAAAGAGCCTCATCAGAGAGTTTTTTCAAGCATCCTAGGCAAACGAGATCATCCTGAAAAGACTCGCAAATAATGCAAGCGTTGGGCAATAGTTTTGCTATTGAAAACATGGGCCGCTGAGTATACTGAGCACATGACCCAACCCCTAAGATGGCTTCAATCCGAAATTGCAAGTCGGATGATGCAAAAGCTAGAAATCGTTAAGCTTGATGTAAATGATCTGCTGGTGATTCCGGATTTTCCGGGGAAGCATGCTTCACTTTTAGCTAAGCGATTTCCGGGTGTGAGCATCAATAGCGCTTCAGAACCCACCATGAATGCCTGGGATTCGTGGTGCTATCAGATGTTTCGAAAATCGCGCGCAATATTTCGCGGAGGAAATCAGTTTTCTTTAGAGCGTTATCGACAGACTGGGCACATTGATCTTCCGGATGATTCGGTTGATTTGGTCTTTAGCGATTTGCTTCTACAAAACCTTCCTGACCCAAAACATTTTTTACAGGAATGTTGGAGAGTGCTGCGGGAGGGTGGGCTTCTGACCTTTGCCTACTTAGGCCCTGATACTGGTAAAGAGTTGATTGGCATACCTGGGCTAGAGGGGGTTCTACAAAAGTTGGCGAGTCCTTGGGATATGCACGATATGGGGGATGCAGTTCTATCAGAAGGCTTTTCAGAGCCGGTGATGGACATGGAGTATGTTCATTTGGAATACGAATCAGATGCTCTTTTAGTGGCAGACTCGATTGCTTTGCAACTAATGTCTCAAGCACCCCAAATGCAGGTGGCTACCCCGGAGTTACCTAAAAAAATGACTCTGGAGGTGGTCTACGGACATGCGTGGGCTATCGGTAAGCACCTCACTAGAGCCAAAGATCAGCTGGCTTATATTGATCCCCGGCAAATTCAGCGCAAGACAAGCCGTGATCCTAATTAAATGTAAGTGCTTACTATCATTTTGAGCCACTAATCATCCTTTTGCTCTTCGAGGGGCTCAATTGTTGAAGCTGTTAATTCACCCTATAATTACCGCTGGATGTATTGGCTAGATACCGCTTTTTGAGCATCCCAAGCAAGATTGTTCAATTTGCTGGGGACAATAAATAGAGAATAAGATGAATTTATTTGGAAAAGTCACTAAGGCTGCGCTAACACTTTTAGCGAGTTTGGGCATAACGCTTGCAAACGCTTCAGAAAACATGCCTGGCGGCCCAGCCGTAAATCAAATCAATTTTGCTGCACCTGCAACAAAAATCATGGAGCAAATTCATGGTTTGCATATCATGATGCTCATCATTTGTGCGGTCATTTTTATTGGCGTATTCGGAGTGATGTTTTACTCCATTCTTAAGCACCGTAAATCACTCGGTCACAAATCAGCCTCTTTCCATGAAAGCACAACTGTTGAAATTATCTGGACTGTAGTGCCATTATTAATTGTGATTGGTATGGCTTTGCCAGCTACCAAAACTGTTGTAGCAATGAAAGACACCACCAACTCTGATATCACTATCAAAGTCACTGGCTATCAGTGGAAATGGGGCTACGACTACATTAAAGGCGAAGGCGAAGGCATTAACTTCCTTTCCACGCTCTCAACTTCACGCGAAGCCATTAACAACTTGGCACCAAAATCAAATACCTATTTGATGGAAGTCGACAATGAAATGGTTGTGCCAGTCGGCAAAAAAATTCGCATGATCACTACTGCGAATGACGTCATTCACTCCTGGACTATTCCTGCTTTTGGCGTCAAGCAAGATGCGATTCCTGGCTTTGTGCGTGATACTTGGTTCCGGGCAGACAAGATCGGTACGTTCCGCGGTCAATGCTCCGAGCTCTGTGGTGCAGAGCACGCATTTATGCCTATCGTTGTAAAGGTAGTTTCCGCTGAGGATTACACCGCGTGGGTTGCTGAGAAACAAAAAGCCATGGCTGCAGGTGGTGAAGATCCATCCAAGGTGTATACCCTTGAAGAACAAAAAGCCCGCGGTGAAAAAGTATATGCAGCGAATTGCGCAGCATGCCATCAGCCTAACGGCAAAGGTGCAGGCTCTTTCCCAGCACTGGACGGTAGCAAAGTGGTTAACGGTCCTAAGGCATATCAGATTCAAATGGTGCTGAATGGCAAGAACGCGATGCCTAAGTGGGCCGGTGTACTTTCTGACGGCGATATCGCAGCTGTGATTACCTATGAGCGGAATGCCTGGAGCAACCACACTGGTGAAGTCATCCAAACTTCCGATGTAGCTGCTTTACACAAATAATTCATTTAAACAAATACCGATAAAACGAAACCGGAGTAAACATGAACACAGTTACTGGCTCTCTCGATCACGCACATGATCATGCGCATGATGATCACACGCCACATGGTTGGCGTCGCTGGTTGTTTGCTACTAACCACAAAGACATCGGCACGATGTACTTAATTTTTTCTTTCGTTAGCTTGTTGGCTGGCGGAACGATGGCTTTGGGTATTCGTTTGGAGTTGTTCCAGCCTGGCTTGCAATTCTTCCGCCCTGAGTTCTTCAATCAGTTAACCACCATGCACGGATTGGTGATGGTGTTCGGCGCTATCATGCCGGCCTTCGTTGGTTTTGCGAACTGGATGGTGCCTTTGCAAATTGGGGCATCTGATATGGCATTCGCTCGAATGAATAATTTCAGCTTCTGGATTCTGCCAGTTGCAGCCACTTTGCTATTGAGTTCTTTCTTGGCTCCTGGCGGCGCTCCCGCAGGCGGTTGGACTATCTACGCACCATTGACCTCGCAAATGGGTCCCGGTATGGATATGGCGATTTTTGCCCTCCACTTGCTGGGTGCTTCTTCCATCATGGGTTCAATCAACATCATTGTCACCATTTTGAATATGCGTGCTCCAGGGATGACGCTGATGAAGATGCCAATGTTCTGCTGGACTTGGTTGATTACTGCCTATTTGTTGATTGCGGTTATGCCTGTCTTAGCGGGCGCGATTACGATGGTCTTGACTGATCGTCACTTCGGCACTTCATTCTTCTCCGCAGTGGGCGGTGGTGACCCCATTATGTTCCAGCACATTTTCTGGTTCTTTGGTCACCCAGAGGTTTACATCATGATTCTTCCTGCTTTCGGAATCATTAGTGAAATCGTTCCAGCCTTCTCCAGAAAAACCTTGTTCGGTTACAGCTCGATGGTTTATGCAACTTCATCGATTGCGATCTTGTCCTTCATCGTATGGGCACACCACATGTTTGCAACGGGCATGCCAGTAACAGGCCAACTCTTCTTCATGTACGCCACGATGTTGATTGCCGTACCAACTGGCGTGAAGATTTTTAACTGGGTCGCAACCATGTGGAAGGGTTCGATGACCTTTGAAACTCCAATGTTGTGGGCCGTTGGCTTTATCTTTGTATTTACTATGGGCGGTTTCACTGGCTTAATATTGGCGATGGCGCCAATCGATATTGGCTTGCAAGATACCTATTATGTGGTTGCTCACTTCCACTATGTATTGGTCGCAGGTTCTTTATTTGCAATGTTCGCTGGTTTCTATTACTGGTGTCCAAAGTGGACCGGCATGATGGCTAATGAAACACGTGGCAAGATTCACTTCTGGGCTTCCATGATTTTCTTCAACATCACCTTCTTCCCAATGCACTTCTTAGGTTTAGCAGGTATGCCACGTCGTTACGCTGACTATCCAACCCAGTTTGCGGACTTCAATATGATTGCCTCAATTGGCGCGTTTGGTTTTGGTTTGTCCCAGGTTTACTTCCTTTTCTTCGTAGCATTGCCTGCTTATCGTGGCCATGGTCAAAAGGCCCCAATGAAGCCTTGGGATGGTGCAAAAGGCCTAGAGTGGACAGTTCCTTCCCCAGCGCCTCATCATACTTTTGAGACTCCTCCAAACGCTGAACAATTGCATGAAGCAGGAATTTAAATCTGCTCAACAACAAACCTCAGCTGCCAATAACCGGCGGTTGGGGTTTGTACTTTTAAGTATTGCTATTGTTTTCTTCATTGGCATCGTGCTTAAACATAGCCTCTTAAGTTAAACCTACGCTGCTCAATGTCCATCTCTCAAAATCTCAACCGCCAAATCTTGCTGAAGCTCTTAATCGCTTCCGTGTTGATGTTTGGTTTTGGGTATGCGCTAGTTCCCCTATACAAAGCATTATGCGAAGTAACAGGTATCAATGTGGTTACTAGCAAGAATGACTATGGTGTCAGAGCCTATAGCGCTAATAAAGTAGGCAACACTCAAGTGGATTACTCACGTAAAGTGACTGTTGAGTTTGACTCCAACAGCCGGGGGCCGTTTAGCTTTCACCCGATGAAGAATTATTTGGAAGTTCATCCAGGAGAGATGACTGAAATTGTGTATGAGGTCTCCAATAAATTAGATCGCGCAGTGCAAGCCCAAGCCATTCCCAGCTATGCACCAAAGATCGCCACAGAATTTTTTACCAAACTGGAATGTTTTTGTTTTCAACAGCAAACCTTAGCCGCTAACGAAACTAGAAAAATGCCAGTGGTATTTGTGATTGACTCTGGGTTACCAGACGATGTCAAAACCATTACTTTGTCATATACCTTCTTTGAGGTTGGTGTGCCTCCAGCAGCTCCCGGAGCGACGACACCAAAATCAAAGGCGACGATATGAAAAAGAGTAGCTTTTTGAAGTCCATGAAAGCAGTTTTATGGGCTTTTTTGGGGGTCCGCAAAAAAGCAGGCCTTCAAGATGATGTTGCTTCAATAAGTTTTGTTCACATTATCATTGCGGGTGTGCTTGGGGCTTTGGTTTTCATGGGCACCCTTTTGTTAATTGTGAGAGCAGTGGTATCCCATTAATAATTTTTTGATTGAATAGAGAGAATCAGATGTCATCCAATTCAACCCCTTATTATTTCGTTCCCGGCCTATCTAGACATCCGGTGATGGCTGCGATTGGCCTGATCGGTTTTGGCTTCGGCATGGTCGGATGGGTCAATCACGCAGCTTGGGGCGGCCCCTTGTCAATCGCTGGCATTGTGTGGGTTTTGTATGTGCTCTATAACTGGTTTGGCGATACGATTGCTGAGTCTAATGCCGGTAAAAATGGCGCGAATGTGGACGTCTCCTATCGTTGGTCGATGGCCTGGTTTATCTTCTCTGAAATCATGTTCTTCGGCGCTTTCTTTGCTGCGCTGTTCTATGCCAGAAATATCGCGATGCCTTGGATGGGCGATGTTGAAAGCAAGTTGATTTGGCCCAATTTCTCTGCAGTTTGGCCTAATGATGGCCCTGCTGGTTTGGTTGCTCCATTCGAAACGATGGGTCCTTGGCCAATTCCCACCATCAACACCCTATTATTGTTGAGTTCTGGTGTCACCATCACATTTGCGCACCACGCATTAGTGAAGAATCATATGAAGCAAGCCATTGTTGGCTTAGCAGCAACAGTAGGCCTCGGCTTTGTTTTCTTGTGCTTCCAAGCCTTTGAGTACTACCATGCCTATCATGAGCTCAATCTGAAATTGACCTCAGGTGTTTATGGCTCAACCTTTTTCATGCTGACGGGCTTCCATGGCTTCCACGTGTTCTTAGGCGGTACCATGTTGGCAATCGTATTGCGTCGCTTGATTCGTGGTGACTTTACCCCTGAGCACCATTTTGCCTTTGAAGGTGCCGCTTGGTACTGGCACTTTGTTGACGTTGTCTGGCTCGGTCTATACATCTGCGTTTACTGGATGTAAGTTAAATCAGAATCGGGGCTTTAAGCCCCGATTTGTTTTACCGCGTAATTGATTTCTTTAGTTGCCGCCAACGCGGATGCCGGTAGGCTGTATAAGTCCAAAGTAATACGCAAGCAAAATACCGATGAATAGCAGCAGTGATAACCCAATACGGAACATTAAGGAATACACCATTTTTGGGCTAGAGCCTTTACCTTTCATCATGTAATACAGGGCTGAGCCCAAGCTTCCAACGATCATTAGCAGTACGATGGGAATAATCCACTTCATTTCAACATCCTCAATTGAATATTTTTTCTAGCCTCGTTACTAAGCGCATAGTTGCTACTTTAGCAGCCTTAATCACGATCATCATTTGCAGCAGTGCAGGCTTTTGGCAGTTACGCAGAGCCAATGAAAAGATTATGCTCGCTGCCAACTTAGTCGCCAAGCAAGCCATGCCAGCGCTACAGGCGGGCGCGCAAGACTGGACTTTGGCTGAGACCAATCAGCGACGCATGGTTGCGCAAGGTATTTTTATTCTAGAGGAGGCAATTTGGCTGGATAACCGTCCACAGCCGGCCCCTAAAGACGGAGAGGCGGCTCAGGCTGGGTTTTATGTCTTGATGCCATTAAGGCTGGATAGTGGACGGATTCTTTGGATAAATCGGGGCTGGGCTCCCCGCAATGGTTTAGATCGACTCAAGCTTCCTTCTGTGGCTACACCTGGTAAACCTGTTTCAGTAGAGGGAGTCGTATTTGCTAATCCAGGCAGGGTCTATCAATTTGGGATTAGTAATTCTGATCAATCTATTCAACCCAGGATTCAACAAAATCTAGATCTTGAGCAGGAGGCCAAGAGCCATGGCTGGAGCCAAAGTCCTTTTATTTTGCGTGAGATCGAGCATGGGCAGGCAGATGGTTTGCTGAGACAATGGGCCCCACTGACAACAGGGGTAGATCGCCATTATGCTTATGCCTTTCAGTGGTTTGCTTTGGCAGTATGCGCATTCTTGTTTTGGTTGATTTCGGGTATCCGACAATACCGAAAGTTATCTGGGGGTATGAGTGAGTAAAGAAGAGCTATTAATTCCTTCTGCACAGTCAGACGGTGCAGCAATTGATGCGCGGACTCGTCGTGGGCGTCTACAAATGTTGCTCTTATTGCTTGCCTGTGCTGCACCAGTCATTGCATCCTATTTAGCGTATTACGTATTTAAGCCAGAGGGTGGTAAGACCAATTTCGGCACTTTAGTGCAGCCAGTGCAAGATACCAATCCGGCATGGTTTGATGTACCGCTTAGTGGAAAGTGGACTATGTTAATCGCACGCCCTGCCGCAGAGTGCACAGCGCAAAATGCATCCTGTGTTGAGGGCTTATATTTAATGCGACAGTTGCGAGTTGGTGTGGGTCGAGAAGGGGGTCGAGTGCAACTACTGTGGGTCAATACGGATGGTAAGCCAATTGATCCTGAGATTGCCAAAGCCTATGACCACGAGGTAGCGGGTTTTAGCGTGGTGAATTTACCTGCGGATCCGAAGCTCAGGGCGCAATTTAATGATTGGCTGAATGCGCAGGGCGCTGGTCAAGCCATTCAGTTGATTGATCCAAGTGCTCAAAAGATGATGTACTTCCCTGTAACGAATTCACCAAAAGAATTCGGTAGTATCAAAAAAGATTTAGAAAAATTACTGCGCTTAAACCATAAGGGCGAAAGTCAGTAATGCCCACTTTAGCTTTATTCTCTGAGCTTGCAGTGATTGCCCTCATCTTTGCTGGCATTCCTGTAGCTTATCTTTGGAAAAAGCCTGGCTATTCATTTTTTCAGAAGCTAAATTGGCTTTTGGTCTTTATGACGTTTGATTTAATTATTTTTGGTGCCTTCACTCGCTTAAGTGATTCTGGTTTAGGCTGTCCCGACTGGCCAGGGTGTTATGGAAGTTCTAATCCCTGGCATGCTCTCGGAGATATCCAGCTGGCTGAGGCCTCCATGCCATCAGGTCCAGTTACCCTGCTTAAAGCGTGGATTGAAATGATTCATCGCTATCTAGCGATGACGGTCGGTACTTTAATTATTGTTCAAGTGATCCTAGCCTGGACCAAACTGAAATCTTTTGGTAAGTGGCCCTTGATTGCTAGCCTAGGCTTATTGGTGCTGGTTTGTATTCAGGGTGCTTTTGGAGCATGGACCGTGACTCTTAAACTTCAGCCGATTATCGTGAGTACACATCTGATGCTGGCTCTATGTCTGCTCGCTTGTCTGACCCTGTATGCACAGCAGAATTGGTCAAGACCATCCTCAGTCGTTGTGCCTCTAAGACAGAAGCCACTCTCTGCATGGCTTGTGAGTCTGGCCCTCATTTTTCTAGCGATGCAAATTTTTTTAGGCGCGTGGGTCAGTACCAATTACGCAGTATTGGCTTGTCCAGATTTTCCGCTTTGCAATGGTGCATGGTGGCCTGATACTCAATGGCATGAAGGCTTTACGTTCTGGAGAGAATTGGGTAAGAATGCAATCGGGGATTACATTTCTCCTGAAGCATTACAAACCATTCATTGGGCGCACCGTTTGTTCGCTATGGTTGCGATTCTGGCTTTAGCTACATTGGGTCTGAGTGCACACAGTGTAAGCAAGACTGCTCAACCCGAGCTCTATCGACTAGGCAGCCTATTAATAGGCCTTTTATTGTTGCAACTGGTGACTGGAATTTCTAATGTCGTCTTTCAATGGCCTCTAATTGCTGCACTCCTGCACACTGCAGGCGCTGCTGGTTTGGTCTTTTGTTTGGTCAGACTGAGTGGCTGGGCTTCATGGAAAACAGCAATTCAGATTAAGATGCCAAAGCGATCATGAATACTCCACATACTCATTCTGTTGAACAGCTGCCTCGTTGGCGCCAATTTTGGGTGCTAACAAAGCCTCGCGTGACACAGTTGGCTGTCTTTTGTGCCGTGATTGGAATGTTCTTGGCTACACCGGGTATGGTCCCTACTCATATCTTGATTGGGGGTATCGTCGGCATTTGGTTATTAGCAGGTGCTGCATTTGCAATGAATTGTTTGATTGAGCAGGCGGTTGATGCCAAGATGAAGCGAACTGCTTGGCGCCCCTCCGCTACCGGCGAAATTGCTCCATTCCATATCGCCATCTTTTCGATTGTGCTGGGTGCGCTCGGCATGTTCGTTTTGTGGAATTTCACAAACCCATTAACCATGTGGCTCACTGTAGCTACTTTTGTAGGCTATGCAGTGATCTATACCTGGTTGCTTAAGCCTGCCACCCCTCAGAACATCGTGATCGGTGGCCTCTCAGGTGCGATGCCACCTGCTTTGGGTTGGGCTGCGGTAACGAATTCTGTGCCGGCTGAGGCCTGGCTATTGGTATTAATTATTTTTGTATGGACGCCCCCACACTTTTGGGCTTTGGCTCTATATCGTCGTGATGATTATGTGCAATCAGGCCTACCCATGCTACCCGTAACCCATGGTGAGCGTTTTACGCTGCTCAATATTTTGTTGTACACCTTGATATTGATTGCAGCTACCTTATTACCCTATATCTACGGCATGAGTGGTTTGGTGTATTTGATCTCAGCCCTCGTATTGGGATTGATTTTCTTAGCTTACGTAATTGCCTTATTTGTTTCTTATAGCGATGCCTTAGCAAAGAAAACGTTTCGTTTTTCGATCACCTATTTATCGCTTTTGTTTGCTGCCTTATTAATTGACCATTACTTTATTTAAGATGAAGCGCTTTTCTATCCGCTCCCTTGTAATGGCTTTGATCACTCTGGCCCTGTTGGCATGTAGCGCTAAGCCTGAGTTTAAGAATATTGACATTACCGGAGCCAGTGGCTTCGGTAATGATTTTAGTCTGCTTGATGTGGACGGCAAAACCAGAACCTTAGCGGACTTCAAAGGTAAAGTTGTCATCATGTTCTTTGGCTACACACAATGTCCTGATGTTTGTCCAACTACCTTAACCGAAATGCAACAAGCAATGATGCTACTCGGCCCTCAAGCGGATAAGGTGCAGGTATTGTTTGTGACCGTTGACCCTGAGCGTGATACGGCAGCGATTTTGCGGCAATATGTCCCGTCATTTGATCAGCGTTTTATGGGCTTACGTCCTGCTGACGATGCTGCTCTTGAAAAAGTCACTAAGGATTTTAAGATTTACTACAAGAAGGTGCCTGGCTTATCCCCAGGGTCTTACACAATCGATCACACTGCTGGAAGTTACGCCTTTGACCAGAATGGTCATCTACGTCTTTACATCAAGCACGCACAAGGTCCAGAGACCTTGGCGCATGACTTGAAAGAACTGCTGAAGTAAATAGTTGGGCTTAAGCGGCTTGCGCTTGGAGTAGCGCACGCATCTTTTTGAGAGCAGATGTTTCGATCTGTCTCACGCGCTCAGCAGAAATTCCATACTCTGCTGCAAGGTCATGTAGGGTTTTAGTACCATGACCATCGGCATCCATAGCCAACCAACGAGATTGCACAATATTGCGGCTGCGCTCGTCGAGGGACATTAATGCTTTATCTAATTGAGGGCCTTGAAGATTGTCTGTCTCTGCAGCTGCGAGCATGGCAGTGGGCTCTTGACTTGAATCTGCTAACCATTGAATTGGTGCATAAGCAGAGTCTTCATCACGATCATCGCCTTCTAAGGTAATGTCGCCACCGGCAAGTCGCATTTCCATTTCTTTTACGTCTTCACCGCTTACATCAAGTGCTTTTGCCAGAGCATCTACTTCACTGGGTTTGAGTGTCGCTAGAGTGGGCTTGTTGCTGCGTAAATTAAAAAACAGTTTGCGTTGTGCTTTGGTCGTTGCTACTTTGACTAAGCGCCAATTCTTGAGAATGTACTCATGAATCTCCGCTTTAATCCAATGAATTGCATAAGACACTAAGCGTGCTCCTTGGCTAGGATCGTAGCGTTTGACGGCCTTCATGAGACCCACATTGCCTTCTTGAATCAAGTCTGCATGTGGAATGCCGTAGCCTAAATATTGACGCGCAACCGACACCACTAAGCGAAGGTGGGAGAGCACTAAAGTTCTCGCAGCATCAACATTTTCAGTGCGACGAAACTCTTGCGCTAGATGCAATTCTTCCGCAGCACTTAGCATCGGCACGCGATTGACGTAAGCAATATAGGCATCTAAAGTGCCGACCCCAAGGGATGGCATGGTAGGAAAGGCCATAGCACCACCAGGCTGCGATGCCGCTAGGACGGCAGATGCAGCGCGAGTAGTTGGCTTGTAAGCTTTCTTTTCGACCATTTTTATTTGGTTATTTGAGTAGTTCAGTAGGCCTATTTTAGCACTCTTGTCAAGGGAGTGCTAATGTATTTTTATTTACGTAAGCTGATGATTTAATTGAATAATTCTGCTGAATATTGAGAGGCAGTAAAGGGGATTAGATCCTCAATTCCCTCGCCTTTGCCCAGCCCGAGAACTACTGGTTTGGAGCCGCTTTCAAAGGTGTGAGCAAGGGCGCAAATGACCCCGCCTTTGGCAGTTCCATCGAGTTTGCTAACAATCAGGCCGGTGAGCCCTAGAGCGTCATGAAAGGCCCTGACTTGATTTAAACCATTCTGACCAGTATTGCCATCCAAGATCAAGAGTGTGTGATGAGGCGCTCCTGGGAGGGCCTTAGCAATGACGCGTTTTACTTTCTTCAACTCTTCCATCAAATGGTCTTGTGTGGCTAGTCTACCCGCAGTGTCAATGATCAAGATATCGGTCTTGCGCGAGATTGCAGCATGAATAGCATCGTGCGCCACAGCCGCAGCATCGCCACTTTCTTGGGCAATGACATCGACCTGATTACGCTGTCCCCACTCCAAGAGTTGATTGCGGGCAGCTGCACGGAAGGTGTCGCCAGCAGCTAAGAGAATCGATTTGCCCTGTGACTGAAATTGTTTACAGAGCTTACCAATGGTGGTGGTTTTACCTGCGCCATTGACGCCAACAATCAGCCAGATTTCAGGATGATGATGGTTTTGATGCTCAAAGATTGGGTTAGGGTGAGCCTCCAATGGCTGTAATAGCTTAGTAAGCTCTTGAATCAATAATGCTTGTAGGGTTTCTGAGTCTTGGACTTTTTCTGATTTGGCGGCTTGACGTAAGCTGGCCATCAATTGCATACAGGTTGGCATGCCCACATCGCTCTGAATCAAGGACTCTTCCAGAGTATCAAACCAAGCTTCATCAATCCGGCTTGATTTAAAAAGCGATCCGAGGGTTTTACGTAGGCCGAGCATTATCGATACAATCCAAAACTTGCATCTTATCAATTTAATCTGAGAACAAGGCAAACCCAGATGCGGCACTATCTTCAGCTCCTATTCTTTGGATTCTTATTCACCAGCCCATTCGCATTGGGGGCCTCTCCCCAATCTTCCAATGACACTCATGAGTATTTTCTGAGCAATGGCCTGAAGTTGATTATTAGAGAGGATCATCGAGCTCCCACCGTGGCACACATGGTTTGGTATCGTGCGGGCTCCATGGATGAATTCAATGGCACAACCGGGGTTGCCCATGTCTTGGAGCACATGATGTTTAAGGGCACCGATAAGGTTAAGGCCGGAGAATTTTCTCGTCTAGTTGCTGCAGAGGGAGGGCGTGAAAACGCGTTTACTACCCGCGACTACACCGCTTTCTTTCAGCAAGTTGAAAAAACTAAGCTAAATAAAGTTATGGAATTAGAGGCTGATCGAATGGTCCATCTCAATTTTGATGATGCCGAATTTGCAAAAGAGATTCAGGTAGTCATGGAAGAGAGACGTCTGCGGACTGAAGATAATCCCGATAGCCTGTTAAATGAATCATTGATGGCGACTGCCTTCATGAGCTCCCCCTATCGTCATCCAGTAATCGGGTGGATGAATGATCTAATCAATATGAAGGCAAGCGATGCACGCCAGTGGTATCAATATTGGTATGCACCGAATAATGCAACCGTTGTGATCAGTGGAGATGTCGACCCTGAAAAGACCTACCGACTGGTAGAAAAATATTATGGCGGTATACAGGCTCATGCATTACCGGTTCGTAAACCCCAGATTGAGCCTGAGCAAAAAGGGGTGAAGCAGGTTCATGTCAAAGCGCCAGCAGATGGAGCTCAATTAGTGATGGTATGGAAGGTTCCGCGCTTACAGCCCGATGGCATTAATAATGACGAGCCTTATGCCTTAGAGTTATTGGCTGCAGTGCTGGATGGCTATGACAATGCTCGACTGAATCGCACATTAGTAAAGCAAGAGCGTCTAGCGGATAACGTTGATGCTCAATACGACATGATTTCTCGTGGACCAGCGCTGTTTATTGTGGGCGTAGATTTGGCAAAGGGGAAAACCGTTGCTCAGGCCGAGGCAGGAATTCGTAAGACGCTAGCAGAAGTTGCGGATAAGGGCGTATTGGATTCAGAGTTAAAGCGTATTCAAATCCGCTTGCTATCCAATCAAGTTTATAAAAGAGATTCGATTTTTGGCCAAGCCATGGAGATTGGTGGTTTCGAGATGGCAGGATTTTCCTGGAAAGATTTGGATACCGTCTTAGAGCGTATGCAAAAAATTACTCCAGCGCAAGTTCAGGCTGTTGCTAAAAAATACTTGGTTGACACTACCTTGACAATCGCAATTCTGGATCCCCAAGCACGTCAATCAACCAAGGCGGAGGCACAGAAATGAAAACTGATTTCAAGCCGCTGATTTTGAGTGCGCTTATGGCGCTAGCGTTGATCAGTAGTGTGCAGGCAGCCTTACCTATCGAACAATTAGATTCTTTCCATGGGGCCAAGGGATATTTGGTGCAGACCAAAACTTTGCCGATGCTGGATATTGAAATCAGTATCGATGCTGGAAGTCGGTATGACCCAAGCGCAAAAAGTGGTTTAGCTAGTCTGACTGGGGCCTTATTGAACAAGGGTATTCGATCATCAAAGGGTGCTCTAACAGAAGATCAGATTGCTGATCAAGTCGCCGATCTTGGTGCAGATCTCAGCGTGGGGGTGACAGGTGAGCGGGCTTTGATTCGGATTCGTTGCCTGAGTAGATCTGATATTCGGGATCGTGCAGTAGGGCTCGCGAGACAAATTTTAAGTAATCCAAGTTATGAGCCCGCAGTCCTCAATCGCGAGAAGCAGAGAATCAGTGCGGGCTTGCTAGAGGCAGAAACTAAACCTGATTTTGTTTTGGAACGACGTTTCAAAAAAGCAGTTTACGGAGATTACCCCTTAGGCAATGCCATGACAGTCAAAAGCATTGCGGCCTTGACTGCATCTGAATTGAAGCAATTTCACCAGCAGTTTTATCGAAGTGATCGCGTGATTGTGAGTATGGTTGGCGATATCAGCAGGGCTGAGGCTCAGGAAATGATGCAAACCCTTGTCAAAGATTTGCCTGCGACAGGATCGGCAATCCCTCCACTTCCAGAATTATTCCGCTCACCAATTGAAAGCACTGCAGACCGTGAGATACAAATTCCGTTTGATTCCCAGCAAGCCCATATCGCTATGGGTATGACGGCAATCGCGCGAAATAATCCTGACTACTTTCCCTTGATGGTAGGGAACTACGCTTTGGGCGGCGGTGGATTTGTTTCTCGCTTGATGAATGAAGTTCGTGAGAAGCGCGGACTTGCTTATAGCGCCTTTAGTTATTTTGCACCAGGTCAAGATAATGGTATTTTTCAGGCGGGCTTACAAACAAAAAACGATCAAGCCAGCATGGCTCTCGATGTGATGACAGAAACCATTGCGCAATTTATTGCAAAGGGTCCGACACAGTCTGAACTTGATGCCGCTAAAGCAAATTTAGCAAATGGATTTCCTTTGCGGATTGATAACAATCGTAAATTACTTGATAACGTGTCATCGATTGCTTGGAATGGCTTACCCCTAAATACCTTAGATACTTGGACTGAGCAAGTAAATGCCGTAACGAGGGATCAAATTGAAACTGCATTCCAAAAATATCTCGCGATGGATAGAATGAAAATTGTCGTTTTAGGCGCTAAGCAATAACGATGTCCAAAAGTGCGCCTAAGCAGTCAGCCGAATTGCCGAAGAGAATTCGTATTATTGGCGGAGTTTGGCGGAGTCGTTTGCTTGACGTGATAGATTTGCCAGATCTCAGGCCTACTACTGATCGTATTCGAGAGACACTCTTTAATTGGCTGGGGCAAGATCTTTCTGGTTTACGATGTTTGGATGTCTTCGCAGGTACTGGTGTTTTAGGATTTGAGGCTGCCTCTCGTGGCGCGGCAAGCGTTCAGTTGTTGGAGAAAAATAAAAAAGCCTATTTGGCACTGACAAGCAACTTGACTGCTCTCCAATCTTCACCGGTAGCCGGAGTAGTTCAGATTGACCAGCAAGATGGCCTAGAGTTTTTAAAACGTCAAGCCGATCAATCCTTTGATCTGATCTTTATTGACCCACCCTTTCAAGATGAGGGCCTATTCAATCAGGCCCTAAGCGAGTCCTCCCGGGTCTGTAGCCCAAGCTCTGGAGGCTGTATTTATGTTGAATTTCCAGCAAGTCGATCCCTTGAGGAAATCAAAAACCTATTGCCGGCCTGGGATTGTGGAAAGTACTTAGAGGCTGGACAGGTAAAAGCCTGTCTATTTATTGGCAGAAGCGACTAAACTCTTCATAGATAGATTTAGCCTTAGGAGAGTAAATGACTGTCGCTGTATATCCAGGAACCTTTGACCCCTTCACTCGCGGTCATGAAGATTTGGTAAGACGTGCCTCAAGTATTTTTTCAGAAGTGATTGTGGGCGTTGCCGATAGTCGGAGCAAGCACCCCTTTTTCAATCTGGATGAGCGCATTGAGATCGCCAAAGAGGTATTGGGCCATTACACCAATGTCAAAATTGTGGGCTTTACTGGTTTGCTAAAAGATTTTGCGCGTGAGCATCATGCGCGGGTCATCGTACGCGGCCTTCGGGCGGTCTCTGACTTTGAGTATGAATTTCAGATGGCAGGCATGAATCGCTATTTACTGCCTGATGTTGAAACCCTCTTCTTAACCCCATCAGATCAATATCAATTTATCTCAGGGACTTTCGTACGAGAAATTGCCTTGATGGGTGGTGATGTCAGCAAGTTTGTCTTTCCGTCAGTTGAAAAATGGCTGATACAAAAAACAGCAGCAAATAAATTGAAATAGCCAAAGGCAATCTGAATCATGGCTTTAATGATTACAGACGAGTGCATCAATTGCGATGTCTGCGAACCTGAATGTCCTAACGATGCTATTTATATGGGCATTGAGATTTATGAAATCAACCCCAATAAATGCACCGAATGTGTGGGGCATTTTGATGCGCCTCAGTGTCGACAAGTATGTCCCGTTGACTGTATCCCGCTGCATCCGGACCATGTGGAGTCGCGGGAGCAGCTGCTAGTGAAATACCATAAACTGACTGCACTGAAAACAGACGCAGCCTAGTCTTTAGAGTGGAGATTCAACATTGCCGCTTGGGGATCGCCTCTCAGCAAGAGTGGCAAACAATCTAAACCGTTCTGAATGCTCTCGTCAATCAACTCTTGCTCAGCCAGCAAGGGCTTTCTTAAAACATAATCTGCTACATCCATAGCCCGACCATCACCGGCAAGATCACGAGGATGGCCAATGCCTAGGCGGAGTCTCCAGTACTGAGGGGTGCCCAGATGGGCTTGAATATCCTTGAGGCCATTGTGACCCCCAGTTCCACCGCCCAGCTTGAGTCGTGCACTCCCGGGTTTAAGATCTAGCTCATCTTGCACTACCAAGACATCTTCAGGTTTAATCTTGTGAAAGCGACACAAAGCACCTACTGCTTGCCCACTGAGGTTCATGTAGGTATCGGGCTTGAGTAGCCAAAGATCTTCTGATTCCCACTTCGCTTTTGCAGCCTTACCCAGAAACCGTTTTTCAGTTTCGAAGCGCACTCCCAATTGTTTTGCTAAAGCATCCACAAACCAAAAGCCCGCATTGTGGCGATCGTGTTCATGTTCATTGCCTGGGTTACCTAAGCCAACAATTAATTTAGTCATAGTGTGAGCATAAAAGCATTTGTACAAAAAAGAAAACCCGCGTGCAAGCGGGTCTTCTGTAATACAAAGATAGGTTGCTTAAAGGGATTAAGCCTTATCCTTTTCCTTAGAGGCATCCGCAGGAGCAGCGGCCGCTGGAGCAGCAGCAGGAGTCTCTTCGGTATCTGCGGCTTTAACCGTTGGGACGCGAGCATTAACCAAAACAGGATTTTCTTGCTCAACATGCAATACCAAGGAAACACCTTTAGGCAAAGTGAGATCCTTAGCGTGAATTGCATGACCAACTTCGATATTAGCCAAGTTCACTTCAATGAATTCAGGCAAATCTGCAGGCAAGCAAGAGATTTCCAACTCGTTGGCAATGTGGCTAATAATCGCACCTTGCAATTTCACGGCTGCAGATTCATCAGCATGGGTGAAGTGCAATGGAATGCGCATATGAACCTTTTCACTTGCAGAAACACGCTGAAAGTCAATATGCAAAACCAGCGGTTTAAATGGATGCATCTGGTAATCACGTAACAAGACTTTTTGTGCCTTGCCATCAATCTCGAGATCGAGAATGGATGAGTGAAAAGCTTCCTTGCGGAGAGCGTGGAAAAGGGCATTGTGATCCAGCTCAATAGCTACTGCTGGATCTTTGCTGCCATAAATGATTCCCGGAGTTTTACCGGAGTTGCGCAGGCGGCGGCTCGCACCCGTTCCCTGTACGCTTCTTTCAAAAGCGACTACTTTCATATTTGAACTCCCAAATTAAGGTTAATTTCCGTTCGCGACCAAACAGAAAAGCCTTCGATTATAGCGTGGGAACAGGGGTTTTGACTGCGAAAGGGCCAAAAAATCTGAAAAAGGGGCTCCAAACCCCTTTTTTGGGATTATTCAGCAAATAGGGACATCACTGAATCGCCTTTGCTGATTCGAGACAGGGTCTCAGCAAGGATGGGCGCTACGCTCAATGGGCGTATTTTGCTCACTTTTAAGGCTTCCGCACTCAGTGGGATGGTATCCGTCACAACGAGCTCATCAAGCTCAGAGGCAGCGATTCTGGCTACAGCACCACCTGAAAGTACGGCATGGGTACAGTACGCCGTTACACCCTTAGCGCCTCGATCTTTAAGTGCCTCAGCAGCCTTGCATAAAGTGCCGCCGGTATCAATGATGTCATCCATGATGACGCAATGGCGACCTTCTACTTCACCAATTAAATGCATCACTTCAGATACATTGGCCTTGGGGCGGCGTTTATCAATAATTGCTAAATCTGTGCCTAATTGTTTGGCCATCGCGCGGGCGCGAACCACGCCGCCAATATCAGGGGAGACGATGATTAACTCTTTTTGAGTCTTTTGGGCCTGCAAGTCAGCAAGCAAAACGGGGGAGGCGTAAATATTGTCAACGGGAATATCAAAGAAACCTTGGATCTGATCGGCGTGGAGATCCATGGTTAAGACGCGTTCAATTCCGGCAACGGACTGCAACATATTGGCAACGATACGAGCGGAAATGGCTACCCGTGCAGAGCGGGGCCGACGATCCTGTCTGGCATAACCGAAGTAAGGGATCACTGCGGTTATACGACCCGCAGATGCTCGCTTTAGAGCATCAATCATGATCATGAGCTCCATCAAATTGTCGTTGGTAGGGGCGCAAGTTGACTGGATTACAACAACGTTTTTACCCCGGACATTCTCTTGAATTTCTACCTGAATTTCACCATCTGAAAACCGCCCAACAAAGGCTTTGCCCATCTGTAGGTTGAGCTCTTTGGCAACCGCATGCGCCAAGGTGGGATTCGCATTGCCGGTAAAAAGGGTCAGATGGTCAGCATTCATATGGGCGTATATGGGCTTTACAGTTAAGGGTTGAAGAATCTATCAGATATCTTTTTAGTATTTCTACAGAATTTGGCAGGGGAAGAAGGATTCGAACCTTCGCATGCTGGAATCAAAATCCAGTGCCTTAACCAGCTTGGCGATTCCCCTACAGCTACTCCAAAGAAATCAAATTGTAAGCGGGATTTTTATTTAAGCCCTCAACAATTCGACCCACCCACCCTGATGGAAGATTTTGTAGGCGATTTTCTAGATCGGCGGCTTTCTGATCTTGATGTAAGACAGTAAACACGCTGCTTCCAGAGCCGGACATCCGCGGTGCGGAACCTGGCACATTCGCCGCAATCCAAGCCAAAGCTTGCTTCACTTCAGGACAGATTCGCATCGCTACGGATTCACAGTCATTGCCAAATTGGCTGCTGCTATAGCCTACTGGCGATGCAAATAAGCCATCTATTGTAATCGCAGCGTGATTTCTGGTCAATTGAGGGTCTTGGAAAATGCCTGCGGTAGCGATACTTTGCCCCGGAAAAATGACCAAGAAGCGCTCGGACTCGAGATGAATGGCCTGGAGCTGTTCGCCAATGCCTTCTACAAAAGCATTTTGGCCAAAGAGAAAAAACGGAACATCTGCTCCCAATTGCAGGCCTAATTTAGATAGCGTGGTGAGATCGAGTTTGAGTTTCCATAGGTGGTTCAAACCGATTAAAACAGTAGCTGCATTCGATGAGCCACCGCCGAGTCCGGCGCCCATCGGAATGCGTTTATCCAGTGTAATTTCCACACCGTGCTTGACTTGATAGGTATCTTTTAGCAGTTGGGCTGCACGAACCACGAGATCTTGTGCGGGGGGGATGTTGGGCAGAGGGTTAACGCGGCGAATCGTATTCTCAGGAATCGATTGCAGTTGAATGGTGTCGTACCAATCAATTAGTTGAAAAACAGATTGCAACAAATGATAACCATCACTGCGACGACCAATAATGTGTAAGAAGAGATTGAGCTTAGCGGGTGACTGAAGCTCTAAAAAATCACTCATTCGGTTTATCGAATACCAGGCGAATATCGATCGAGCCAATATTAGAGTTGCGACTCAGATTCAGTTTTTCTAAGGTATTTGATTTAGACCAGGTGTAGTTTAGGTTCCAGCCATCTTGAATAATTTGACTGACTTGACCGCTCTTATTACGCTCAACGCTAGCGCTACTGCCTGGGCGCACTTCCCCTCTAAGCCAATTAGATAGGCCTCTGGCGGGCAGTGGCAGACCTAAAGTGTTTTGCACTAGTGTGTCGGCATCTACTGCGGTAACTGTTTTACCGTTACTTTCTAGACTTGCTTCACCGGGGGTGATGGTAATTTTTGCAATTGATCCGCCAACGGGATTACGAATTTCTAAGATATCTTTCTGAGCATCTTGCGTTAAGGTAAAGCCGCCTGATCCACCTTGATTTTGGGTATCGGTGATGCCTGTAATTTTGACTGAAAATCGACCATCCCATGATCCTTGAGATGACGGTGCACTTAATGACCAATCGGGCTTAAAACGCTTGATGGTTTCTTTCAGGGTCGCATTATTTGCATCCAGCTTTTGTCCTTCAGACCAAATCGCATCGGCCTCAGAATGGCGATTCATGATCCAGAGGACTTCTCCAATATGGGCAGCGATGTCTGCCTCCGGCTTCATATTAAAAGCTTGCTTGAGCTCCTCTAATGCGAGAGCATTTTTTCCTAGTCGAAAATTCACCCAACCCAGACTATCCAAAATATAAGGATCATCTGGTGACAAATGATGCGCTTTTGAAATGAGCTTATATGCTTCGCTGAGTTGTTGGTTCCGGTCCGCTAGAGAATAACCAAGGGCATTGAGCGCATTGGCATCATTGGGATTTTTAACCAGGATCTGCCGTAATACCCTTTCCATGATTTCGGTGTGCCCGCCATTTTCGGCAGCCATTGCATAGGTATACAGAATTCCCAGATTCTTTGGGGCTGGTTTTAGGGCGGAGACAATCTCATAAAAGGCATGCAGGGCATCGGACTCATTCGAGGCTTTGCTAATGAGGGTTTGGATCTGAAGTAGGGTATTTTCACGTTCAGCTAAAGATTCTTGATTCAGTAAGGCAATGGTTGGCTGAACTGCTTCTGACCAACGTTGATTCAGAATCAGCAGGGTGACAACGACCTCTTTGGGCTTGGTCTGGGTCGGCGCCAAACCTTGCCAAGCTTGCGCAGCCTGTAGCGCTAGATCTGGAGCCCCCGCATTAATCGCGATCTCCATTGCTCTTTGGGCTAATCTTGGATCTTGATAGCGGCGAGCTAGCTCTAAATAGGTGTTGTAGGCAATACCCCCTTCACCTCGCTGGAGAGCGATTTCTGAGGCCAGAATCTCAAATACCGCCTCCCCATTGCCGGGATTCTCAGATTGGGCAAAGGTATTTAAGCTTAGGCAGCTCATTGCGCCAAACAGCCAGAGTAGGCAAATAGAGTGCAAGGCAGATTTATTGAATCGGTTCATAAGCACATTCTAATCCGCGAATCTACAATCGATTCATGCCAGAACTCCCAGAAGTAGAAGTCACCAGACTCGGAATCCAGCCACACCTAGAGGGCCGCAAAGTCACGGCAGTCAAAATCATTGACGGTCGTCTGCGTTGGCCCGTTCCAAAACATCTCAGCAAAACTCTCCTTGGGCAAAAACTCCACGCCATTGCGCGCCGGGGAAAATACCTGTTATTGGAAATGGATGATGGTTACCTCCTGGTTCATCTCGGAATGACCGGGACTTTACGGGTCTTGCCGATCGATGAGGCCTTAAAGCTTCATGATCGGGTAACAATGGATTTTGGACGCTTGAGTTTACGTCTGCATGATCCCAGAAAATTCGGCGCGGTCCTTTGGCATCCTAAAGCTAAGGGACCGATTGAGGAATATCCCTTATTACAAAAACTCGGTGTAGAACCTTTCTCAGAAGCGTTCATGGGAGAGCAGGGCGCACAACTGCTGTTTCAGAAATCCCGTAAGCGCACGATTGCGGTAAAGCAATTTTTATTGGCTGGCGAGGCTGTCGTGGGAGTCGGCAATATTTATTGCTCTGAGAGTTTGTTTGAGGCCGGCATTCATCCTGCAAAGCCTGCGGGTAAATTAACGCGACCACAATGCGTTCGTCTCGCGGCCGCTGTGAGATTGATTCTCAAAAAAGCCATTGAAGCTGGTGGGAGTTCACTCAAAGATTTTGTTAATACAGACGGTGATCCAGGCCACTTTATGGTTCAAACCAAAACATATGATCGTAAAGATTTACCTTGTAAGGTTTGCAAAACCCCCATTAAGCAAATTACTCAGGGTCAACGTTCAACGTATTTTTGCCCCCACTGTCAAAAGCGTTAATGGATAGTCTGTAGTGAGCAAATCATTCCTTGACCAATTTGCTGATCGCTTAATTGCTTGGCATCAGCGTGATGGCCGCCACGGTCTTCCCTGGCAAGGTCATCGCGATCCTTATGCAGTTTGGGTTTCTGAAATCATGCTGCAGCAAACTCAAGTGGCTACAGTGCTCGAACGTTACCCCCGTTTCATGAAGCGCTTCCCTACGGTTAAAAAACTCGCTGCGGTAAATATCGATGAGGTCTTAGCAGAATGGGCTGGACTAGGTTATTACTCGCGCGCTAGAAATCTTCATGCTTGCGCTAAGCAGGTGGTAGAGGAGTTTGATGGACACTTTCCTAAAGACCCTTTGCTGTTAGAAAAGCTGAAGGGGATCGGTAGGTCGACTGCTGGCGCCATCGCTGCTTTTGCTTTTGAGGAACATGCCCCCATCTTGGACGCCAATGTGAAGCGAATTTTGGCGCGCTTATTTGCGATAGATAAAGCTTTGCAAGAAAAGGCGGTGACAGATGAGCTCTGGGCATTGGCGAAGCGCTTATTACCAAAGTCTGCAAAGAGTATGCCAACTTATACCCAGGCCTTGATGGACTTTGGGGCAACGTGGTGTACGGCTCGTAAACCCGTTTGTATTAGCGGACAACAGCGGTGCCCGTTTGAAAAAAACTGCCAGGCTAACTTAAATGATCAGGTTTTACTGCTACCTAAGAAAATCAGTAAGGCAAAGTCACCAGAATTTATCTGCAATATGGTTCTACTGCGCCATGGTGATTTCGTCTTACTACAGAAGCGTCCCCCAAAAGCAATTTGGGGAGGGCTATGGTCTTTGCCAGAGTCAGAATGGATAGCTCGTCAGCCAGTCAACCTCAAACTCTCTCACTCGCCCTCTAAGACGAGTTCACTCAATCTGTTGACAACTGTTTTGACGGGGGAGAATGTAAAGGACCTTTTCAAACAATGCTCCCCCTTGTTGCATAAAGAGGAGATTAGGCATGTGTTCACACATCGTCGTTTGTGGATGCAAATTTGGGAAAGCCATTCACAAGAACGATATTGTTTTGTTGATCCTACTCTTCAGTGGATAGATCTTCGCAAGCTGGGACAATACGGCCTACCTCAGCCAATCAAGCTGCTTTTACAGGGATTGAGTCTAGCTCGCGATGTCGGGACAAAAAGCTAATCTGTAAATCACTTAATGCTTTTTGATTCTGGAAATGCTTGATTAGACGATTTACTAGATAGACGGAGCGGTGTTGCCCGCCCGTGCAACCAATTGCAATCGTCAGATAGCTGCGGCCATCCGCAATATAGTGGGGAAGCCATTTCTCGATAAATTGAATAATGTCTTTTTCCATGCTCACTACTTCCGGAATTTGTTCCAAGAACTCTTTGACTGCTTGGTCATGGCCTGTCAATGGTTTCAGGACTTTGTCATAGTGAGGGTTGGGCAAGCACCGAACGTCAAACACAAGATCCGCTTCGCTCGGAACCCCTTTTTTAAAGCCAAATGATTGAAAAACTACATTCAGACCAAGTGATTTATCTTTTACGAGGTCATATATCCATGAGCGCAAAGCATGAGCAGGGATGGTGCTAGTGTCAATGCAGTGGGCTTGGCTGCGTAGTGGTTCCAATAAAGCCCGCTCACGATCAATCGCCTCGATCAAGGTAGCTGACTCGAAAGTTTTACTATTGTCTGATAAGGGGTGGCGCCGACGAGTTTCAGAGAAGCGTTGCACCAAAGAGTCAGTGTCTGCGCTAAGGAAGATCACTCTAAGCTCATGATGGCTTCGTAAGTTCTCTAAAATCTTAGGTAGCTCAGAAATGGATTCGCCACGTCGAGCATCAATAGCGACAGCGAGTTGTTTGCTTCCCTCTTTATCAAGATTGGCTACCAAGCTTTCTAATAGCGAAACTGGCAGATTATCAACACAATCAAAACCGGCATCCTCAAAGGCCCTCAGGGCTACTGATTTACCTGAGCCAGAAATTCCGGTGATCAGATTAATTTGCATTAGAGTAAGCGCCCCTGGATTTTGGTGTTGTCGGGCTCGGCATTCATTTGTTGGCGTTGACGTTCAATGAATTCCTTGAGCGTATCAATACCACGTAACTGCAAAATGGTATTGCGGACCGCAGCCTCTACCAATACTGCTAAGTTTCTACCGGCAGCCACCTGAATCTTCACCGTCCGAATCGGAATTCCCAAAACATCAAGATGTTGAGCTTCAAGCGGCAGCCTCTCAAACTCACCATCAGTGCGACGGACAAGTTGGACGATCAGGCGTAATTTGAGCTTCCGGCGAACAGCAGTTTCTCCAAAAATGGTTCGAATATCCAATAAGCCTAGACCTCGTACTTCCAATAAGTCACGGAGGATGACTGGACAGCGACCTTCAATGTAATCAGGGCCAAGACGTGCAAAATCGACAGCATCGTCAGCTACTAAACCGTGGCCACGAGAAATTAACTCCAGTCCTAATTCGCTTTTGCCAAGACCCGATTCACCGGTGAGTAAAACGCCTAAACCCAAAATATCCATGAACACACCATGCATCGTCATTTGTGGTGCGCCAATCTTTGATAAATAGGTCCGTAAATGATCAATGACAGATGCTGCTGAGATACTGGTAGTAAAAAGCGGGGTTGATGATCGTTGGCAAAAGAGTTGTAGATCAGGATCTGCAGCCTTGCCATCCGCAACAATCACACAGGGTGGAGTCTTAGAAATTAATGAGGCTATTTGCTCTTGTCGCTGCTGTTGATCAAGCTGGGCGTGATACACCACCTCTTGCTCGCCAAAAATTTGAATTCGACTAGGGTGAATCAGGTTTAAGTGCCCCACCAAGTCCGAGCTTGCCGCAGCAGCCTTTACTGCCTCAGGAGGAAATGTGCGATCCGCCCCCTCAAGCCCACCAATCCAAGAAAGCTTGAGCTCAGCAACGTTGTCGTCAAATATTTGCTGAGCAGTAACGCCTTCGAGTAATAGGGGCTGTGTCATTTATTGAGCCCAGCTTTGTATGAGCTCACAGATTTTTTCTGGCTCAGCTTCAGTCGATAGTGTTCTGCGAGCATCAGCATCTGATAAGAGTTGTGCGATTGAAGAGAGGATTTCCAAATGCTCTTGGGTTGCTTTTTCAGGAACCAATAAAAAGATCAAGATTGAAACAGCTTCGCCATCAGGAGCGGCAAAATCGATTGGATTTTTTAGTCTGATAAAGGCGGCAATCGGCTGCTTTAAGCCTTTAACTCGACCATGGGGAATAGCGACACCAGCGCCAAGGGCGGTTGAGCCAAGCGCTTCTCGCGCATTGAGAAACTCCACCACCAAGTTGGCATTGATACCAATTTGATTGGAAAAAAGCTTAGCTGCATCCACAAATACCTCAGCCCTGTTTTGAGCAGGGCTGTCTAGGGTGATGCAGTCGAGGGTAAAAAGATCATTCAGGGCATTCATATCAAATGATTATAGGTGTCCTGAGGGTAAACACTAGTCGAAATGCTTTTCGTGATGGTGATCTTGGATTTTTTCTTTGTGTTTAACGACTTGGCGCTCTAATTTGTCAACCACGGCATCCATCGCATGGTAGAGGTCAGAGTGATGGGCTTGAGCAAAGAGTTCTTTCCCTTTGAGGTGAATAGTGATTTCAGCGGTCTGGCGCAAATCTTTTTCTTTGGCCTTATCTACCATCAAAAATGCGGATGCATCGATTACATGATCAAAATGTTTGCGAATTTTGGCAAAACCCGCCTCAAGATGTTCCCGCATTCCTGGTGTAACTTCTACATGACGGCTATTAATCTTTAAATTCATCATCAGCTCCCATTAACAACGCTGTCTACGCATGGCAAGGACCAGGGTGCGTAGCATGCCCCTTGATTTACGGATTTATATCTGTGGATTGGATTTCATGAACCTTTAGCGTATCAGTGATTCTGCCGAAAACCAAGAGGGGGTTACGATATTTAATGAAAAAAGATCAAAAAGATCCTGAATTACATTCGGAAATTCTCGCCGAGATAGACTCTGCGGACGGCATCGTTTTCGATAATTTCATCGGGCTTGCCTGCAGCAAGGACGGAGCCCTCGCTAATAATGTAAGCGTGGTCACAAATGCCTAGAGTTTCACGAACGTTGTGATCGGTAATCAGTACTCCAATTTGGCGATCACGCAAGAAGCGAACAATTCGTTGAATTTCGCCAACAGCAATTGGGTCTACACCAGCAAAGGGTTCGTCGAGCAAAATGAATTTGGGTTGCGATGCTAGTGCACGCGCAATCTCTACACGTCGTCTCTCGCCGCCCGATAATGAAAGCGCAGGATTATCACGCAAGTGACTAATTTGGAGTTCTCCCAACAGCTCATCAAGTCGATCTCGAATTTCAGCCTTGCTGAGCGGAACGCCACCTTGCGCTTGCAGCTCTAGAACCGCTTGAATGTTTTCTGCCACATTCAATTTCCTGAACACCGAAGCCTCTTGAGGCAAATAGGAGAGTCCCATGCGGGCGCGTTCGTGAATCGGCAAATGGGTAATATCTGTGCCATCCAAAATGATTCTGCCATCATCAAGTGGGACTAGGCCAACAATCATATAAAAGGAAGTAGTTTTACCGGCCCCGTTCGGACCAAGTAAGCCCACGACCTCTCCACACTTCACCTCTAAAGAGACATCCCTGACGACTGTGCGTGACCCATAGTGTTTTTGCAAATGATGTGCACTAAGCGTTGCAGCGGATCTTGAATTTGAATCTACAGTCATTTTTCTAAAGTAGCTTTTTGTCTGGGTGAAAGTATTGCTCTTGCTAGGGGCAAATCACTCTCTTTGGCATTGGGTGGTGGAAATACCCGATAGTACTGCTTAACGTCATCGTACTCAATTTTCCAGCCACGCAGTTGATCCAGCATTTGCATATTCAGCAGCCGCTTCATACTGGCGTCACCGGTAATAGTCAATATTTCAGTTTTGGCATCGTAGACGACATCCTTGCCATTAGCTTGGATGAATTCGTTCGCAGGGCCCTCGCGTCGCTGCCTGAAGCTTGCACTACTGTCTTCATCGCTTTGCATCGTAACAAACTCATAACCCTCTGGGTCGACCTTAATGTTGCCCTGTTCGCCCGTAACGAGAATGCTCCCTTTAATTAACAGAATATTGCCATTAAGCTCATAAGCTTGCTGCACATCATTCACAGAAACTTTGTCGGCTTCTAGTATCAGTGGTTTCTTTTGATCAGCTTTTTCTGCATGAGCTGCGTCAAACAAAACAACGAGTAGGCTAATTAGGCATAGGTGGCGATAGGTCTGCGAAAGTGGCTTCATTAGTTCTTTTCTTGGGCGCGTTCAATGCGCCCTTTCACTTGCCCAAGGAGTGTCATGCTTTGCTCAACGTTATTAAACTTTCCACCTTCAGTGGAATGCATCACGGAGATACCCTGCTCAAGGGTAATGGGGCGGTCCGTCTCAATGATGTCATCATTGATCAGTACTTTGAAGTAGGAAGACTGGGCTAACATACGAAAGCTTGCGGGAGTAGTCGATGTAGCTGCCTGAGCGGGTTTAAAAATCTCTGCGTTATCAATTAAATCTAGAATCGTTAAATCGCCATCGAGATGACCTGTATCTGATTTAACGGTAACAGGGGTTTTATCGGCTTGGAATAAACGCATCCGTGGGGTATCGATATCGATCGATGCATCATCATCGTAGTGCGTTACCTTTTTGCCCAATACCCGATATTTTGTTTGACCTAGTTCATTGAGAGCGGACAGTGCCCCATTATGAATCGTATAGTCTGGCTCATGCAGGCGCACTCTGGCGAGGGCCGGGCCTTCAGGAGGGCTAGTTTTTTTAACCAGCCAAAAAGTCATGAGAACGAATAATCCCATGATGATCAAAGGGAGAAGGCGTAAAAAAAGTCGCCATGCGCCAAGCTTAATTTGTTCTGAATTAAGTTCCATTGCTTAACTCAGCGCCTGTCGCAGCAATTCCTCATATCGATTTTGTGCTTTGAGGATCAGGTCAGCAACCTCACGTACAGCACCATTGCCACCTTGCATGGAGCAAATATAGTGCGCGATATCTTTTACAGCTTGGTGTCCCTGGGCGGGGGAAACTTTGAATCCTGCTTTTGCCATCATGGCGAGATCGGGCCAGTCATCTCCCATAACAGCGCAGTCTTCATGACGAAGGTTGATTTTCTTGAGTACTTCATTGAGCGCCTGAGCTTTGTTATTAACGCCCATGTGTACATGGGTGATGCCTAATTCTTCGCAGCGCGCCAAGACCATCTTGGAGCTCCGCCCAGTGATGACGGCGGTGGGTATGCCGCATTGAGATAATTGCTTAATGCCTAAGCCATCTTGAATATCAAAGGCTTTAAGAGATTCTTTGCCATCAGCCCCAATCCAGACCTGGCCATTAGTCATAACCCCATCGACATCTAAAACAAGTAGCTTTACTTTGCTGGCGCGATCCCAGGCTTGTGGGAACTGACTCAGTGGATTGGTGTTGTGGGTTCCGAACGCAGTTGGCATGAATTAAATGACCTTAGCTGCAAACAAATCGTGCAAGTTGAGGGCGCCAAGCAAAGTACCATCGGCATCGCTAACGACCAAATGATTGATACGATGTTTCTCCATCATTTCAATTGCTTCCTCAGCCAATAACTCTGGTGGAATGGTGCGTGGCGCATTCGTTGTTGCATCCTTAAGCGTAATGCTCGCGAGATCTACATTCTTTTCGAGGAGACGTCGTAAGTCACCATCAGTCAGTATGCCCATGACTTTTTGATTTGCATCTAGCGTGACCACCATACCCATGCGCTTGGCAGTCATTTCAAGTAAAGCCGCTTTAAACGAAGCATCAATACGAATTTTTGGTGTGTCTTCTAGACTACGCATCACTTCACTGACGTGTGTCAGAAGTTTGCGACCTAATCTACCGCCTGGGTGGGAGCGTAAAAAATCTTCTGCCTGAAACCCGCGCGCATCTAGGAGTGCAACGGCAAGCGCATCACCCATGGCCAGTGCTGCGGTAGTACTAGAAGTGGGGGCAAGATTTAAAGGACAGGCCTCTTTCTCCACGCTGGTGTCCAAGTGAGCATCGGCAAGTTTGGCTAAAGCAGACTGAGGTGCGCCAGTAAGCGCAATGAGTTTTGCGCCAGTCCGTTTGACAATAGGAACAATGGTTAAGAGCTCTTCAGTCTCACCAGAATTTGAAAGCGCAACAAAGACATCATCCCGGGTGACCATTCCTAGGTCCCCATGACTCGCTTCAGCAGGGTGAACAAAAAAGGCCGGGGAACCAGTGGATGCAAATGTGGCGGCAATTTTGCGGGCAATATGGCCGGATTTTCCGATCCCAGACACGACGATGCGACCTTTGCAGGCATGTAACAGCTCAACGGCGTGAACTAGAGCGTCTGCATTGGCGCCTTCCAGTCGGTCACGCATATTCTGAAGCGCAGCAGCCTCAATAGTGAGGGTGTCACGCGCGAGCTTTAGGGTTCTTTCACGAGTCTTAGCTATCATGGGGTGAGTATATGCCGTCAGTTCTTCAATTAACTCTCATCTTGTTGGCCTTTGGGGTGGCCGGGGTTCTTATTTTCCGCTATTTTGGCCTACCCCCTATTTTGGGCTATTTGGCGATAGGGGTGCTGATTGGTCCCAATGCCCTGGCCTTAGCGAACGACTCGGCCACAGTCAAGTATCTAGCCGAGTTTGGGGTGGTTTTCTTAATGTTTTCGCTTGGTCTAGAGTTCAACCTCCACCGGCTGCGCTCGATGCGCAGAATCGTATTTGGTTTAGGGGCGAGTCAGGTCATTTTGACCATGCTTTTGGCGGTACCAGCGAGTCTCCTGATGAACTGGATTTATCCCATTTCTTGGCAGGCAGCGATTGCGCTTGGAGGTGCCTTAGCGATGTCGTCGACCGCAATTGTGACAAAGCTTATTGCGGATCGATCTGAACTCGAGACTCAGCATGGGCGAAACGTCATTGGTATCTTATTGTTTCAAGATTTAGCAGTTGTCTTCCTGCTGATTTTGTTACCTTCCTTAGGTAAAAATCCCAAAGATCTGATTTTTGCCCTCTCGACTGCCGGCATCAAGATTGCGATTGCCTTATTCCTCATTTTTTATATTGGCCAAACCGTCATGAGCCGTTGGTTCAGATTGGTAGTCAAGCTGAGATCGCAAGAGTTGTTCATGTTGAACCTCTTACTGATTGTGTTGGGAATGGCAGCGTTAACTGAGCATTTTGGTTTGTCATTGGCACTCGGCGCATTTCTTGCAGGAATGTTGATTTCAGAAACACCGTTTCGTCATCAGGTGGAAGAAGATATCAAGCCTTTTCGCGATGTGCTCCTCGGACTATTTTTTATTACGATCGGTATGCTGCTTGATTTCAAAGTCATTCAGGCGCAATGGGTCTTGGTCTTAGCATTGCTTGTTGGACCCTTAGTATTTAAGTTCGGGTTGATTGCTTTGCTCTCACGCGCTTTTGGTTCGAGCCCTGGCATCTCAATACGCACCGGATTATGTTTGGCCCAAGCTGGTGAGTTTGGTTTTGTGTTGCTGAATCAAATTGATGGTCTTGACTTGATCGATCCTGCCTTAAGTCAGGCGGTATTGGCTGCCATGCTGCTCTCAATGTTTGGCGCTCCCTTCTTAATTCAATATAGTGACCGCATTGCAATGCGTTTCTCAAGCAATGAGTGGCTCTTGCAATCCTTGGCCTTAACTCAGCTTGCAGCAAAGAGCGTCCGCACCACGAATCACGTATTGATTTGTGGTTTTGGTCGATCGGGACAAAGCTTGGCAAGGATGCTGGATCAGCAAAAGATTCCGTATCTTGCTTTGGATATGGATCCTGATCGAGTGAAGGAGGCTGCCGCTGCCGGAGATAACGTAGTTTATGGTGATGCCAGTCGAGAAAATTACCTGACTGCCGCCGGCTTATCAAAAGCAAAAGCAGTAGTGATTACTTATGCTGATACCCCAGCGACCCTCAAGGTATTGCATCAGGTCGAGCGCTTGCGCCCTGGCATGATTGTTTTAGTACGCACTAAAGATGACGCCGATTTAGGTAAGTTACAAGCTGCTGGCGCTACTGAAGTAGTTCCCGAACTCATCGAAGGCAGCTTGATGATGGCATCCCATGTCTTGTTAATGATGGGCATTCCATTGCGTAAAGTGGTGCGGCAAATCACAAGCGCCCGTGAAGCTCGCTACAGTTTGTTGAGAGGGTATTTCAGGGGCTCCGTAGAAACTGAATCAGAGCCTAATGAATCTTGGCGCTTGCAATCGATCACACTGTTGCCAGAGTCAGCCAGCGTAGGCAAGACCTTGGAGGAGCTTCATCTTGAAAATGAAGGTGTAAGCGTGCAGGCGGTAAGACGTAAGATGGGCGGCATGGATTACATCAAACTCGAATTAAGCCCAGAGCTCCGCTTACAAGCGAATGACGTCTTAGTGCTCTCAGGAAACCCAGAGGCAACGGATTTAGCCCAAGCTAAATTAATTTAGCAAACTGCAGTTTCGAAATCTGGCTATTTCTTTTTAGCTGGAGGATTTTTACGCTTCAGTAGTGGTGCTAAGTAGTGGCCAGTGAAACTAGCACTGTTTTTGGCAACATCTTCAGGACTTCCGGTCGCAATAATTTGTCCACCACCTGCGCCACCTTTGGGTCCAAGGTCAATGAGCCAATCCGCTGTTTTAATGACGTCTAGATTATGTTCAATGATCACGATCGTATTGCCCTGTTTCTTGAGTGTCTGAATCACCGTCAGCAAAAGTTGAATGTCATGGAAATGTAGGCCGGTAGTTGGCTCATCCAAAATATAGAGTGTTCTACCCGTGTCGCGTTTCGATAACTCTAAAGAGAGTTTTACACGTTGGGCTTCACCACCAGACAAGGTGGTAGCACTTTGACCTAACTTGACGTAACCCAAGCCGACATCGAGTAAGGTTTTGAGCTTACGTTTAACAACCGGCACAGCTTCAAAAAACTCATGCGCTTGCTCAATGGTCATTGAGAGCACTTCATGAATATTTTTTCCTTTATAGCGAATATCCAAGGTTTCACGGTTGTAACGTTTGCCATGACAAACATCGCATGGAACATAGACATCAGGTAAGAAGTGCATCTCTACTTTTAATACGCCATCACCCTCGCAGGCATCACAGCGTCCGCCTTTGACGTTGAAAGAGAAGCGACCGGCTTCGTAGCCACGTTCACGCGCTGAGGGTACGCCAGCAAAGAGTTCACGAATCGGCGTAAAGAGGCCCGTATAGGTTGCAGGATTCGAGCGCGGTGTTCTACCAATCGGGGATTGATCAACGCTAATGACTTTATCGAAGTGCTCAAGTCCTTTAATCGAATCGTGCGCAGCAGGTTCAGCTGTAGAGCCATACAAGTGTTGTGCGACTGCATGATGCAGAGTGTCATTAATGAGGGTCGATTTACCCGACCCTGATACACCAGTAACACAAGTCAGCAAACCTACCGGAATCTTGGCATGAACAGACTGTAAATTATTACCCCGGGCACCGAGGATTTCTAAGTAGCGATCATCGGGTTGAATTCGTTTTTCTGGAACGGCAATGGCTTCTCGTCCCGAGAGATAGGCCCCAGTGAGTGATTTAGGGTCTGCCTCAACTTGAGCAGGCGTGCCTTGTGAAACGATTTCACCGCCATGAACTCCAGCACCTGGACCAATATCGATCACATAGTCCGAAGCACGAATCATATCTTCGTCGTGCTCAACTACCAGCACGCTATTACCCAAGTCTCGTAAGTGTTTGAGGGTGCCAATTAAGCGATCATTATCACGTTGATGTAAGCCGATAGAAGGTTCGTCTAGGACATACATCACGCCCGTGAGGCCGGAGCCAATCTGTGATGCGAGTCGAATGCGTTGCGCTTCTCCACCGGAAAGGGTATCTGCGCTGCGCTCTAAAGAAAGATAATCTAAACCGACATCATTTAAGAAGCGTAGACGTGAACCGATTTCTTTAACAATCTTGTCAGCGATTTCTCTTTTGGCACCTTTTAAGGTGAGTTCTTCAAAATATTCTTTAGCTTCTTTTAAAGGCAGTGCGCTGATTTCATAAATCGCGCGCGATTGTTTGCCGTCACCGACCTTAACAAAGCGTGCCTCTTTACGTAAGCGACTTCCACTGCAATCGGGGCAGGAGCGCATATTTTGATAACGTGCGAGCTCTTCTCGAACTGCCATCGAGTCGGTTTCGCGATAGCGTCTTTCAAAGTTCGCTACGATCCCCTCGAAAGCGTGCTCCCGAATACTGGGTTTGCCACGCTCATTGATGTATTCAAATGGAATCTTGTCTTCCCCTGAGCCCATGAGAATGAGGTCTTGGGCTTTCTTGCTCAATTTATCAAAGGGCTTTTCAAGATCAAAGCCACCATGTTTAGCAAGTGTCTGTAATAGTTTGAAATAGAACTGATTACGCCGGTCCCAGCCTTTGATTGCACCAGAGGCTAAAGATGATTCTGGGTGAGCAACAATTCGCTTTGGATCAAAGAAGGAGATATGACCCAGACCATCACACGAAGGGCAGGCACCCATCGGATTGTTAAACGAAAAGAGGCGCGGCTCAAGCTCTTGAAGAGAATAAGAACAAATCGGGCAAGCAAACTTGCTTGAGAAGATCATCTCTTTGCCAGTGTCCATATTGACAACCATGGCCTTGCCTTCTGCTAAGCGGAGGGCAGTCTCAAAAGATTCCGCTACACGTTGCTGGATGTCAGGCCGCACTTTGATGCGGTCAACTACTACCTCGATGGAGTGCTTATCGTTTTTCTTGAGTGAAGGTAGTTGGTCTACTTCAAAGATTTCGGCTTTAGCAGTATTAGTCGTGCCACCACCAGAGCGAACTCTAAAGCGCACAAAACCTTGAGCTTGCAGATCTTGGAATAAGTCAACAAATTCGCCTTTACGCTCACTAACCACAGGAGCCAAGATCATTAACTTCGTATCTTCAGGCATCGACAAGACGGTATCTACCATTTGCGAAACACTCTGTGCTTCTAAAGCCAAATTATGTTCTGGGCAATGGGGTGTGCCTGCTCTAGCAAATAGCAAGCGTAAGTAATCATGAATTTCTGTAACGGTACCCACTGTAGAGCGGGGGTTATGGCTAGTCGCTTTTTGTTCAATCGAAATTGCTGGAGAAAGACCCTCAATCACATCGACGTCAGGCTTTTCCATTAACTGTAAAAATTGACGGGCATATGCCGAAAGAGACTCAACATAGCGTCGTTGACCTTCGGCATATAGGGTGTCAAAGGCGAGGGAGCTTTTGCCAGAACCAGATAGGCCGGTCAGGACCACCAGTTTTTCTCTGGGAATATCCAGATTGATATTTTTAAGGTTGTGCGTGCGTGCGCCGCGGATTTTAATTTCGTTATTCATGATTTTTTTGGGTAACTTGTTAATATAGCCTTTTCTTATGAATCCTTCTGAACTTCGCTCCACTCTGGCCTTGGCAGGCATCTTTGGCCTTCGAATGCTAGGTCTATTCCTGCTTTTGCCAGTTTTTAGCGTCTATGCCCATGGCCTTCCTGGCGGTGAGCGGGCACTTTGGGTTGGTCTTGCCCTGGGAATCTTCAATATTGTTCAGGCTTGTCTCTACATTCCTTTGGGGCGCCTCTCCGACCGTATTGGTCGTAAGCCTGTGGTTTTCTGGGGCTTATCTTTATTTATTGCTGGTGCTTTGATCTGTTCTGCAAGGGATGATCTGCTCTGGATCGCCATTGGTCGGGGCGTGATGGGGGCGGGGGCGATTTCAGCTGCAATCTCGGCCTGGGTCGCGGATTTAACTCGTGAGCAAGTCCGCACCCGCGCTATGGCCCTAGTTGGCGGGAGTATTGCATTGTCCTTTGCCCTTTCTTTAGTCATTGCAGCCCCCCTTTATCGCCTCATTACGATGCGCGGAATTTTTATTGTCTTGGCAGGCTTGGGTGTCATGGCGATGCTGGTTACCCACTTTGTCTTGCCGAACTCGAAACCTGAACCCCAGGCGCAGTCTGCCTCTTTACGGGAGGTTTTTTTTCGTCCAGAGCTCATGCGTTTAAATGCGGGGGTTTTTGTTCTGCACGCCACCCAAGTGGCAATGTTCTTGGTGGTGCCCCGTCTACTGGTTCAGGCTGGCTTGCCACTCTCCTCGCATTGGGAAATTTATTTACCAGTAGTACTACTTTCTTTTGTCATCATGGCACCCATTTTAATTTTGGGAGAAAAGAAACATCGCTTGCGGACTGTATTGATAGTAGCTATTGTTTTACTGGTCATTGCTGAAAGTATTTTTACGAGTGTAACTTCAATTTCAGTCATTGCTACTGCGCTTGTGATTTACTTTGTAGGCTTTAATTTATTAGAGGCACTGCAACCTTCGCTGGTTTCTCGTTTTGCTAAAGAATCCAAGGGAACAGCCCTAGGGGTTTACAACACCACCCAATCTATTGGCCTATTTAGTGGAGCCGTGCTAGGGGGCTATTTAATGGATAGCCTTGGCACTTCCTCAGTCTTTGCGGCGGGCGCTGGCCTCTTAATTTGCTGGCTTATAATTGCTTGGTCAATGCAGGAATTGCCCGCCAGATCAGCTGATAAGGCATAAGCTGCAGAGATAGCGCCTAAGCTTCATCATTTTTTAACAGCGGTATTTTTCTTCGGGAGACAACATGGCTTCGGTAAATAAAGTCATCATCGTGGGTAATGTAGGACGTGACCCAGAAACGCGTTATATGCCTAGTGGCGACGCGGTAACCAATATCTCAGTAGCGACTTCAGACCGTTACAAAGACAAACAAACTGGTGAAATGAAAGAGACCACAGAATGGCATCGTGTTGCATTCTTTGGCAAGCTTGCAGAAATCGCTGGTCAGTATTTGAAAAAAGGTTCACAAGTGTACGTAGAGGGTCGCTTACGCACTCGCAAGTGGACTGATGCGAGTGGTCAAGAGAAATACTCTACAGAGATTGTTTCTGAAACCATGCAAATGTTGGGTGGTAAGCCAGTAGGCGGTAGCGAAGGTGGCGAGAGCTACAGTCGTTCAAAGTCTGTTGAGTCTTCTGCACCGGCAGCATCTTCCAATGCCGCCTCTTTAGGCGCAATGGACGACGATATTCCGTTCTAAATTGAATTACTGTCTGGCGTGGCGAGTGTTGTCAGGCCAGACAGCGTTGTGATCGGTGCGGAAGGGGTTAATGTCTAAGCCACCTCTTCGTGTGTAGCGAGCATAGACAGATAATTTCTCTGGCTTACACTGCTGCTTGATGTCACAAAAAATCGTTTCTACACAATGCTCATGAAATTCCCCGAGCTGTCTAAAGCCAATTAAGTAGCGCAGCAAGCCCTCTTCCAAAATGGGTCTACCTTGATACCGAATTTGGATGCTTGCCCAATCGGGCTGGCCTGTAACGGGGCAGTTGGATTTGAGTAAATGGGAGACTAAACACTGCTCAACCGGACTAAAGGATTCATTAACACTTAATAAGCTGGGATCGGCACTCGCTCCAGGGTCTACCTCGATATCTAGCCGATCTAATAAGACCCCACCCATTTCTTGCATACCTTTTTTGGCAATCGCTTCAGTTGGGTTGATGCGAGTGATGACTTTACTTCCAGCTACTGCTGATAGGTCTGTGATTAAGCGTTCACGAACGGCATCTTCGCTTTCGAAGTGTGCGCTATTAAGACTGTTGAGGTAAAGCTTGAATGATTTCGACTCAATCATATTGGGTGAGTCTGCAGGAATCTGGAACTCAGCCAAAGCGATTTGAGGTTTGCCTTTGGGATTGAGCCAACTGAGTTCAAAGGCATTCCAAATATCGACCCCCATAAAAGGAAGTGGAGCATTTTCTTGGATGCTGAGTTTTGCGCGATTGACCGAGCGTTGAATCGGAAAAAGTAAACTTGGATCGTATTGATTTGGATAGGGCGTGCTCTTGCCGAGTTGTAATGAATTCATTTGATTAATCTTTCGGCCGATTAGAGACGCCAGATACAACATGCCCTGTAGGCGCAACTGAAGCGGCTGATTGGCAGTGACCTGTTTGGTCGTCAAAAAAGAAATCAGGCTCAAACTCTCGGAGAAATTCACTCTTAGTAAGGCCGCCTAAAAACATGGCTTCATCAACATCGATACCCCACGCCATCAGAGTACGAATCGCACGTTCATGGGCGGGTGCAGAGCGTGCAGTAACTAATGCAGTGCGAATCCGCATGCCTTTTTCGCTGGTAGAGCGCTGAAGGCGATGCAATGCTTCAAGCAAGGGTTTGAAGGGGCCAGGAGGCAGCGGGATATCTGCTTTCTTACTTTCATGGTCGACAAACGCTTCGAGGCCTTTATTCTGAAAGACTTGCTCGGCTTCATCAGAAAAGAGCACTGCATCACCGTCAAAGGCGATACGAATTTCGTTGGGATGGGATTCCGCTGTTTTGCTGGACTCCGGATACACCCGTGCCGCTGGGAAGCCAGCATCAATGGTTGCCCTGACATCATCCTCATTGGCAGACAAGAAAAGATTGGCCTTCAAAGAGCGCAGGTAATGGTAAGGAGGTCTACCTCTGGTAAATACACCGCGCTCAAGATGCAAGCCATGATGCTCTGCAGAGCGGAAGACCCGTAAACCACTGACTGGATCATTACGTGACAGAATGACTACCTCAACTCGTTGCTCACCTTCCTCATTGAAGGCGAGGAGTTTCTTAACTAGCGGGAACGCTACACCAGTCTGTGCAGCCTGGGAAAGTCGATCCAGCTGGAGCTTCATATAGGCGCTGTCATCACTTGACTCAAAGATGCGATTCTCTTCTTCGAAGTCGAAGAGCGCGCGGGATGAAATTGCGACAACCAGTTTTCCGGTAAGTGAGAAAGACATCTTATTTGAGGAAGAGACGATAAGCTGGATTGTTGGTTTCGTTCCAATGTGGGTAGCCTAACTTTGCCACGAATGATTGGAATTGCTTTTGCTCATTTTTAGGAACTTGAATGCCTACCAAAATGCGTCCATAGTCAGCGCCATGGTTACGGTAGTGGAACAGGCTGATGTTCCAGTTCGGCGCCAAGCTCGTTAAGAATTTCATCAGTGCACCAGGACGCTCTGGAAACTCAAAGCGATAGAGTTGCTCATCCTGAGCGAGCGCAGAGTGACCGCCGACCATGTGCCGCAAGTGAGATTTAGCAAGTTCATCATGGGTTAAATCGATCGTAGCAAACTTCGCCTTGCGGAAATGTTTAGCAATTGCCTCGCTATCCCCGGCCTTTTGTGTACCTATGCCAACAAAAATATGGGCTTGCTTTTGATCTGCGATACGGTAGTTGAACTCAGTCACATTCCGTTTACCGAGTAGCTCACAGAAGCGTTTGAATGAGCCGCGCTCTTCGGGAATTGTGACTGCAAAGACTGCTTCTTTAAACTCACCGACATCAGCACGTTCTGCTACAAAGCGCAGACGGCTAAAGTTCATATTCGCGCCGCAGGCGACTGCCACCATGGTTTTCTTCTTGGTATGGTGCAGTTCAACATATTTCTTGAGGCCAGCAATCGCTAAGGCTCCAGCAGGTTCCAAAATACTGCGGGTATCGGTAAAGACATCATTGATAGCCGCACAGATTTCATCGGTATCAACCGTAATGATTTCATCAACCACTTTCTTGCAGATGCGAAAGGTTTCTTTGCCGACCAGTTTGACGGCAGTACCATCTGAGAAAAGTCCAACGTCTTTCATTTCGATGCGACGATTCGCCTCAAGTGAGCGCTTCATTGCATCTGAGTCCACTGACTGCACACCGATGACTTTGGTTTTAGGGCTTACGGCTTTGACGTACTCGCCAATACCTGCGATGAGGCCACCACCACCGATAGCAACAAAAATCGCATCAATGGGTTTTTCATATTGCTGAAAAATCTCCATGGCAATCGTGCCTTGACCTGCAATGACATCGGGATCATCAAAGGGGTGAACAAAAGTTAATCCCCGTTTTTTTTCCAAGATTTGAGAGTGGGCGAAAGCATCGCTGTAAGACTCGCCGTGCAGAATGACTTCAACCCAAGAGCCACCGCGGGCTTTAACCGCATCAATTTTGAGGCTGGGGGTGGTGACAGGCATCACAATGACCGCCTTAGTCTTCATTTTGGCTGCAGCCAAAGCTACCCCTTGGGCATGATTTCCAGCGGAGGCCGCAATCACCCCCCGTTTTAGTGCTGCTGGGGATAGATGCGCCATTTTGTTGTAGGCGCCCCGTAATTTGAATGAGAAAACAGGTTGGTTATCTTCTCTTTTAAGCAGAACTTGGTTCCCCAAACGCTTGCTCAATTCGGGGGCCAGCTCAAGTTCGGTCTCCCTGGCTACGTCGTAGACCCGGGCAGCTAATATTTTCTTTAAGTAGTCGGTTGCCATCCAATGAGCGTACCACGGTTGGGTTCTAAGCCCTTAGTTTTGCTGGGGTTTATAGACTTCCTCAACATCTTTTTAGGTTTCCTGCCAATATCAGGGATGCTCTATTAAAATGCTTCTTTAACGAATATCACACCATGAATGCTCCACTAGCATTAAATCAGTTATTTGAAGCCGACGAGGGCTCACCCCGTCTGCGTGAAATACCTTACAACTACACCTCCTTTTCTGACCGGGAAATCGTCATCCGAATTCTGGGTGAGGAGTCTTGGCAGACCCTCAATGAACTCCGTGGAGTCAGAAAAACAGGCCGTTCTGCACGGATGTTGTTTGAGGTTCTGGGGGACATTTGGGTGGTGCAGCGCAACCCCTTCCTGCAGGATGACTTATTAGATAACGCGAATCGTCGCCAGATGCTGACTGATGCGCTGTGGCATCGCCTTGGCGAGGTCAAGAAACGCGCTAGCGGAGAGTCTGCCCCACAAGTACAACTCCTGTTAAATGCCGCACATCGTGCCGTTGAGAATTTTGAAAATGGTTTTAAGGAGGTCGAGCGGATTCGTAAACAGGCGCGCAAAGTGCTGGGCCGCTTTACCGCTTCCGACAATATTTGCTTTGATGGTGTTTCTCGTGCAGCGCACGTCACCGATGCTACCGATTGGCGTGTTGAGTTTCCGCTGGTAGTGTTGAAGCCTGACTATGAATCTGAAATTCCAGGCCTTGTCAAAGGATGTATTGAGCTTGGCTTAACCATTATTCCTCGCGGAGGCGGCACTGGTTATACCGGCGGCGCAATTCCGCTGTATGCATTGTCTGCAGTCATCAACACAGAGAAGCTTGAGCAGATTGATAGCGTCAAGAGCAAACATTTACCTGGCGTTTCAAAAGAAGTTCCAACGATATTTACTGGCGCTGGCGTAGTGACACGCCGCGTTGCAGATGCAGCAGAACACGCTGGTTTGGTTTTTGCAGTTGACCCCACTTCAGCTGATGCAAGCTGTATCGGCGGCAATATTGCGATGAATGCAGGTGGTAAGAAAGCCGTCCTCTGGGGTACTGCTTTAGATAATTTAGCCAGCTGGCGCATGGTTGATCCAGAAGGTAATTGGCTGGATATAGAACGTTTAGATCATAACCTCGGCAAGATTCATGATGCTCCCTTAGTGCGCTTTCAGTTGACCTGGTCTGATGGTTTGAGTGAGCCTGGGAAACGTATTCTCAAAACTGAAATCATTGAGTCTGAGGGTAAGCGTTTCCGTAAAGAAGGTTTAGGCAAGGATGTGACTGATAAGTTTTTATCAGGATTGCCTGGCGTTCAAAAAGAAGGTTGTGATGGTTTGATCACAAGTGCAACTTGGATCTTGCATCGCATGCCGAAATATATGCGTACCGTATGCTTAGAATTCTTTGGCCAAGCGCGTGAGGCGATCCCAAGTATTGTTGAAATCAAAGCCTACTTAGATGGTTTGAGTAAGCAGGGTGGACCGATCTTGGCAGGTCTCGAGCATCTAGATGATCGCTATTTGAAAGCTGTTGGTTATTCCACCAAATCCAAGCGTAATAGTCTTCCCAAAATGGTTTTACTGGGCGATATTGCTGGTGACGATGAAGAGGCAGTAGCGGCGGCCACTAGTGAAGTCGTGCGCATGGCTAATCTTCGAGTCGGCGAGGGTTTTGTCGCTGTGAGTCCTGAGGCTCGGAAGAAGTTCTGGTTGGACCGAGCTCGTACTGCAGCAATCGCACGCCATACCAATGCGTTCAAGATTAATGAGGATGTAGTGATCCCCTTGCCGCGCATGGGTGAGTACACCGATGGTATTGAGCGAATCAATATTGAGTTGTCCTTAAAAAATAAGTTACAGGTCTTAGATGGTTTAGAGCACTTCTTAAGAAAAAGTGCTCTTCCACTCGGAAAATCTACTGAAGATGATGAAATTCCTAGTGCAGAAATCTTAGGTGATCGAGTTCAGCAGGCCCTTGATCTGATTGCGGGAGTACGTGCACGCTGGTCCGAGTGGCTCACTAAGATGGACACTTACTTTCCACAGCTGCAAGACTATAGTTTGCGGGCATCTTGGAAAACTGAGATTCGCGCTGAGTTGAGGATCATGTTTGGCGGTTTAGCTTTTGAACCCATCTTGAATGAACTAGAAGCAATCCATAAGCAGATTTTGCGTAAGCGGGTATTTGTCGCCTTGCATATGCATGCAGGTGATGGCAATGTCCATACCAATTTGCCGGTGAACTCTGATGACTATGAGATGTTGCAAGATGCTCATCATGCTGTTGATCGCATTATGAAATTGGCTCGCTCGCTCGATGGCGTCATTTCAGGTGAGCACGGTATTGGTATTACAAAATTAGAGTATTTAACTGAAGCCGAGTTAAAAGATTTCCGCGCCTACAAAAATCGGGTTGATCCAGAGGGTCGATTCAATAAAGGCAAATTGATGCCACATGCTGATCTTGGCATGGCATACACCCCAAGCTTTGGACTAATGGGCCATGAGTCCATCATCATGCAGCAAAGTGATATTGGTGCAATTGCCGATAGCATCAAGGATTGCTTGCGATGTGGCAAATGTAAGCCGGTCTGCTCAACCCATGTTCCTCGCGCTAATTTGCTCTACAGTCCGCGCGACAAGATCTTGGCAACCTCCTTATTAATTGAAGCTTTTCTGTATGAAGAGCAAACGCGTCGCGGTGTCTCAATTAAGCATTGGGAGATGTTTGATGATGTGGCAGCCCATTGCACAGTGTGTCATAAGTGCTTAACGCCTTGTCCAGTCAAAATTGACTTTGGCGATGTCACGATGAATATGCGTAATTTGTTGCGCAAGATGGGGCAGCAACGCTTTAACCCAGGCACTGCAGCATCGATGTTGTTCTTGAATGCGACTAGTCCTGACACCATTAATCTCGTACGGAAGACGATGATTGGTTGGGGCTATAAAGCTCAGCGACTTGCTAATGATTTATTTAGTCGGCTGGCTCGCAAGCAAACAGCTCACCCACCTGCAACGGTTGGTAAGCCGAGCATTAAAGAGCAGGTGATTTTCTTTGTGAATAAGAAAATGCCTGGGAATTTGCCCAAGAAGACCGCCCGTGCTCTGCTTGACATTGAAGATGCCAACTACGTACCCATTATCCGAGATCCAAAAACCACTTCTGCTGATACTGAGGCTGTATTTTATTTCCCAGGCTGCGGTTCGGAGCGCTTGTTTTCTCAAGTAGGCTTGGCCACTCAGGCAATGCTTTGGAATGTCGGGGTGCAAACCGTTTTACCTCCAGGCTATCTCTGCTGTGGTTACCCTCAGCGCGGTAATGGCGACTTTGATAAAGCCGAGAAAATGATTACTGACAATCGAGTGCTCTTTCACCGTGTTGCCAATACGCTCAACTATTTAGACATCAAAACTGTTGTAGTGTCTTGCGGTACTTGCTACGATCAATTGGCAGGTTATCAGTTTGAACAAATCTTCCCCGGCTGCCGAATTATTGACATTCATGAGTATTTGCTCGAGAAAGGTGTGAAGCTCTCTGGCGTGACGGGTGTCAAATATATGTATCACGATCCTTGCCATTCGCCGATGAAGTTGCAAGATCCTCTTAAGACTGTGAATGAATTGATTCAGCAAGAAAACGGTAAAGCGATTCCTAAAAATGATCGCTGCTGTGGTGAGTCTGGAACCTTGGCAATTACCCGACCTGATATCTCCACTCAAGTTCGCTTCCGTAAAGAAATTGAAATGGAAAAAGGTGCCAATGCACTTCGCAAGGATGATCCAGCAGTTGATGTGAAGGTGCTGACGAGCTGCCCATCTTGCTTGCAAGGCCTGACCCGTTTTGATGCTGATAGCGGTACTACGGCTGATTACATCGTGGTTGAGATGGCTCAGAAAATCTTGGGCGATGACTGGATGCAAGAATATGTGACTAAAGCGAACCAGGGCGGTATTGAGAGGGTGCTGGTTTGATTATTCCCAATCAAATCGTTTCTCATCAGCAATCCAAAGTCTTGGAGTTGGGTTATGAGGATGGCAGAAGTTTTCGTTTGCCTTTTGAGTTTTTGAGGGTGCATTCACCCTCGGCTGAAGTACAGGGACATGGTCCTGGGCAAGAAACTTTGCAAACCGGGAAGCGCGAAGTGGTGATCATACAAATTGAACCTGTGGGTCATTATGCGATCAAGCCTACCTTTTCTGATGGACATGATTCTGGTTTATTTACCTGGGAATACTTGCTTCATTTGGCTGAGAATCAAGAAAGCTTATGGGTGGAATATTTGAAGAAGCTCGAGGTTCACGGAGTTGAGCGAGATGCGGTAATGAGCTCGGGTAAAGATACCCATTCCTGTGGCAGTCATTAACTATCTAGAGAGTCAGTATGAGTAAAACCCATTTTGGTTATCAGAGTGTTGACGAAGCAGAGAAGGCCAGTAAGGTAGCTGAGGTATTTCATTCGGTAGCCAGTAAATATGACGTGATGAATGACCTGATGTCTTTTGGTTTGCATCGTCTGTGGAAGAAAGTTACGATTGCCCGCGCGCAAGTCCGCCCTGGCCAAAAAGTCTTAGACATTGCTGGTGGTACTGGCGACTTAGCAAAAGCGTTTGCGCAAGCAGCCCATTACGGTACTAATGCAGATGCTCAAGTTTGGTTGAGCGACATTAATGCCTCCATGTTAGGCGTCGGCCGGGATCGCTTACTCGATGATGGCTTAGCTTTACCCTGTGTTCAGTTTGATGCTGAAAAGATTCCCTTTCCTGCAAATTATTTTGACGTTGTGACCGTCGCATTTGGCCTGCGCAATATGACGCATAAAGAAGTAGCCCTGGCAGAGATGTTGCGAGTCATTAAGCCCGGTGGCCGCGTACTGGTCTTGGAGTTTTCTAAGCCCGATGAGTTCTTGAAACCCATTTATGACGCTTACTCTTTCAAAGTTCTGCCTTGGTTAGGCGAAAAGATTGCGCAAGATGCTGAGAGTTATCGTTACTTGGCTGAATCCATCCGGATGCATCCAGATGCGGAGACACTCAAAGAAATGATGTTGGCAGTAGGCTTTGATGAAGTTGATACCCATCGCATGACAGGGGGTATTGTGGCTCTCCATATCGGCATGAAATATTAAAATTCAACGCGATGGTAGTCTATGTATTACTTGATTATTGAAGGGGTAGCATGAATAAGCACTTTTTTAAAGCAGTTCTCTTAAGCTGTACTTTGTTATGTGCTGTAGTGGGCGATGCTGATGCAGTTCGTCTGGGCGGCGGCAGAAGTTTTGGTCGCGCTCCTAGTGCACCAATCCAAAGACAAGCTACTCCACCACAAAGGCCTGCACAGCAAGCACAGCCTGCAACTCCAGCAGCAGCTCCAGTGCAACCAGCAGCCCCAAGTCGTTTTGGAGGAATGGGTGGCATGTTGGGCGGCCTAGCAGCAGGCTTGGGCATTGCTTATCTCTTTTCCCACTTCGGTTTGGGTGAAGGTATGGCGTCCATGTTTTCTGGTTTGCTCATTGCACTGCTAGTTGGCTTTGCCATTATGTTTGTGATCCGACGTTTATTGCCATCTCTTTCAGGTGCTCAAGGTGCGCAGCGGACTAGTGACCCTCTTGCTAAACAAGAGCCAGCTTTTCAGCCCGTCACTAATGGCTTTAGTGGTGTTGCTCCAGTTGCTGAAACTTTTCAATCAACCATGCCCCCCGGTTTTGATGAGTATTCTTTTTTAGAGAACGCCAAACAATTCTTTGTCCGTCTTCAAAAAGCGTGGGATCAGGGAGATTTAGTTTCACTAAAGGAATACACCACTCCCGAGATGTTCACTACTATTCAGCAAGATTTGGCAGGTAGATTTGATGCTTCTAACCAGACTGAAGTGGTCAGCATGCAGGCAAGTTTGCTGGGAATTGAAACGGCGGATACCAATTATTACTGTAGCGTTCAGTTTACGGGCATGATTCGTGAGCAAGTTTCTGCTCCGGCAAGTAACTTTTCAGAAATCTGGAACCTGAGTAAGCCGGTAAATGGCCCTGGAGGTTGGGTACTAGCGGGTATTCAGCAGTTGGTTTAAGCTTAGATACTTTCCTAAGGAAACCCGCATTCGTGCGGGTTTTTTGCACCCATGAATAGCCTGACTTCCACAACCCATCACCTTGCTGCCGGCGCGCTATGTCGCGGGGTAAATCATGTATTAGCCAGTGAGCCATGGGCAATGGCAGAACTGAATCTTCATGCAGGTAAGAGTATTTGCTTAAACCTGCCGATGGGGATGATGGTTGTAGAGATCACTCCAGAGGGAAATCTCTCAGCGCTAAGTACTGTTGATAAAGCATCTTTAGTTTTAGAGGTCTCAGCCCAGGCGCTGTCTGATTTGCTTGCGAGCCCTGGAAATTTGCGTGATCAAGCTTTTAAAGCAGTCAAACTCAGTGGCGATGCTGATCTGGCCCAATTGATTGGGCGACTGGTTTCTCAGGTTCGCTGGGAGTATGAAGAAGACTTGGCGAAATTCATTGGTGATGCCCCAGCGCATTTTGCAGTACGACAAGCCAAGTCCATTGCAAAGGCTGGTCAAGCTGCTTCAAAAGACTTTCTGCAAAATGTGGTGGAGTATGTCAGTGAGGAAAGAAAAATACTTCTGAATAAACGCGATTTCATTGCTCGTAAGCATGAATTAAATGAGCTGCGTGACTCGGTAGATCGAATTGAAAAACGCATTGCTCTACTTGAGAAAAAAACAACATAATTATGCGCAGAATCAGCCGTCTCTTTTTTATTTTCTTCACCGCTTGGCGTTATGGTTTGCTCCCATTATTGCGGGACAATCTCAGGCCTGGATTACGCCGCGGTCTTTTGTCTATTCTGTGTTGGATTTCTCCGAGCGCTAACTTGCCAAGAGGCGAACGGATTCGCTTAACGCTAGAAGAGCTGGGTCCAATTTTTGTGAAGTTTGGTCAAGTTCTCTCTACGCGTCGAGATCTCTTACCTGAGGATATTGCTAATGAGTTAGCTAAGCTGCAAGATCAGGTGCCACCATTTTCAAATGCTGAGTCACGGAATTTGATTGAAGCGGCATTAGGAGCGCCTATTGAAACGGTCTTTGAAAGTTTTGATGCCACCCCTATAGCCAGTGCCTCAGTGGCTCAGGTGCACTTCGGGGTATTGCGTGGAACGGATAAGCATCCAGAGTGGCAGGGCCGGTCGGTGGCCATCAAGGTACTTCGCCCAGGCATTCTGCCGGTGATCGAGGGTGACTTGGCGTTGATGAGAGACCTGGCCAAAATCATCGAGAAAACATCAGAAGATGGTCGGCGCTTAAAGCCGCGTGAAGTTGTAGCTGAGTTTGATATTTATTTGCATGATGAGCTTGATTTGATGCGCGAAGCTGCTAACGCGAGTCAACTTCGTCGCTACTTTATTGATTCCAAGAAACTCATGATCCCTGAAATGTATTGGGATCTATGCAGAACTAATGTCATCGTCATGGAAAGAATGGATGGCATCTCCATTGGTCGTACTGCAGAGTTACGCGCAGCAGGAGTGGACTTTAAGAAACTTGCTGCTGATGGCGTTGAGATCTTTTTTACTCAAGTATTTGAGTACGGCTTCTTTCATGCAGACATGCATCCTGGAAATATTTCCATCAGCCTAGAGCCTGAAACATTTGGCCGCTTTATTTCTTTTGACTTCGGTATTGTCGGTACGCTAAGTGAAATCGATAAAAATTATTTGGCTCAAAACTTCTTGGCTTTCTTTAATCGTGATTACCGACGAGTGGCTGAGCTACATATCGAGTCTGGTTGGGTGCCGGCGAATACCAGAGTCGAGGAATTAGAAGGAGCGGTACGCTCAGTTTGCGAACCTTACTTTGATCGACCTCTAAAAGAGATTTCTTTGGGTATTGTGTTGATGCGTTTATTCCAGACCTCGCGCCGCTTTAAGGTGGAGATTCAGCCCCAGTTAACGCTTTTACAAAAAACGTTATTAAACGTAGAAGGACTGGCCCGCGAGCTCGATCCTGATTTGGATTTGTGGAAAACAGCTAAACCGATTTTAGAAAAGTGGGTTGATAAGCAGCTGGGATGGAGCGGCTTTATTGATGGCCTCAAGGCAGAGGCGCCTGCCTGGGCAAAAATTCTGCCTACCCTGCCGAGGTTGATTGCGGATCGCCTAGCCCAAAGCCAGCATCAAGAGCAAAACGCGGAGTTAGAGGTTTTAAGAGCAGTGCTATTAGAAGAGCGCCGGACCCATCGTCTAATTGTGGGTTCTCTTCTCTTTGCGGGCGGCTTTTTAGCAGGGATCCTCTTAATTAGCCTCGGTATTTACTAGGCTCTCGCCCTAGAGCCGTCTAACCCGTTAAAATGCGTGGTTAGGCAAAAAACATGAAAAAATACTTTATCGCTGGAATTCTCGTTTGGGCTCCCATGGCTGTCACCATTTGGGTGATTACGTGGGGCTTAGGCTTGCTCGACGGTGTTTTTGGTTCCGTCATGAGCGCCATTATTGCGGTTTTCCCAGAGCAATTTTCATCCGATTTACAGCATTTCCGTAACCTTCCGGGGGTCGGAATTCTGATCGTCATTCTGGTAGTCATCTTTACGGGTTTGTTGGCAATTCATTTTGCTGGACAGTGGTGGATGAGAATTTGGGATAAATTTGTTAATCGCATTCCAATCGTTCGCTCTATCTATTCAAGCGTTCAGCAGGTTTCCACCACCTTATTGTCTGGTAATGGCAACGCCTTTAGTAAGGCTTTGCTGATTCGATATCCCCATGCTGATTCTTGGGCAATTGCTTTTCAAACGGGATTGCCTGCGAAAGAAATAAGTACTAAGTTGGGTGCAGACTATGTGAATGTCTTTTTACCTACGACTCCCAATCCAACTTCAGGTTTCTTCATGATCGTGCCTCGTGAGCAAACGATTGCACTAGATATGAGTGTTGAAGAAGCACTGAAACACATTGTTTCAATGGGATCTGTCCCGCCAAATAGTTCTATTGGTAAGACTGCATTAGAGTCACCAAAACCTCTTTGATTTATAGGAAATTGTTATGTCGATGCGAAGTCATACCTGTGGCCAGGTTAGCGATTCACTGATTGGTAAAGAAGTTACCCTTGCTGGTTGGGTTAACCGTCGTCGTGATCACGGTGGCGTGATTTTTATTGACTTGCGCGATCGCGAGGGCTTTGTCCAGATCGTTTGCGACCCTGATCGCCCCGAGATGTTTGGACTTGCCGAGCAAGTGCGTAACGAGTTTTGTATTCAGATTACGGGCCTAGTGCGGGCGCGTCCTGCTGGTACCGAGAATGCCGATTTGGTCAGTGGCAAGGTTGAAATTCTATGCCATAAGCTAGTCATTCTCAATGCATCTGTAACACCACCATTCCAGATTGATGACGAAAATTTATCCGAGACAACCCGCTTGACTCATCGGGTTCTCGATCTACGTCGCCCACAAATGCAAAAGAATCTGCGATTGCGTTACAACGTTGCCATGGAGTGCCGACGTTATTTAGATGCTGCAGGTTTTATTGACATTGAAACACCGATGCTTACCAAGAGTACCCCTGAGGGTGCGCGCGATTATCTGGTTCCTTCCCGCGTTCATGATGGACAATTTTTTGCCTTACCTCAGTCTCCTCAATTGTTTAAGCAATTATTGATGGTGGCCGGTTTTGATCGTTACTACCAAATTACCAAGTGCTTCCGTGACGAAGACTTGCGGGCCGATCGTCAGCCAGAATTTACTCAGATTGATTGCGAAACTGCATTCTTAGATGAGATCGAGATTCGGGATTTATTTGAAAATATGATTCGTCACATTTTCAAAACAACGATGAATGTTGAGTTGCCTAATCCCTTTCCAACTATGCCGTATTCGGAAGGTATGGCTCGCTATGGCTCAGATAAACCCGACTTACGGGTTGCAATGGAATTTACAGAGCTGACTGATCTGATGAAAGATGTAGATTTCAAGGTCTTCTCTGGAGCCGCCAATCAAGCAGGCGGTCGGGTAGTGGGATTATGTGTTCCTGGTGGCGCTGAGATCAGCCGTAGTGAAATCGATGATTACACGCAATTTGTATCGATCTATGGTGCAAAAGGTTTGGCTTGGATTAAGGTCAATTCGGTTGCCGAAGGCCGCAATGGCTTGCAGTCTCCCATCGTTAAGAATCTCCACGATGCTGCAATCGAGGGCATCTTGAAGCGGACAGGCGCAAAGGATGGAGACATTATTTTCTTTGGAGCCGATAAAGAAAAGGTAGTCAATGATGCAATTGGTAACTTACGTTTACGGATTGGTCATTCTGCTTGGGGTAAAGAACATGGCTTATTCACTGAAGGCTGGAAGCCTTTGTGGGTAGTTGACTTCCCTATGTTTGATTACGATGACGCTGAAGCCCGTTGGGTTGCTTGTCATCACCCATTCACGAGCCCTAAAGATGAGCACTTGCAGCATCTCGAGACCGATCCAGGCAAGTGCTTGGCAAAGGCTTACGATATGGTATTGAATGGTAGTGAAATTGGTGGTGGCTCTGTGCGTATTCATCAAGAGGCAGTGCAAAGCCAAGTATTCCGTGCTCTTAAGATCGGTCCAGAGGAAGCACAAGCTAAATTTGGATTCTTGTTAGATGCTCTACAGTACGGCGCTCCTCCCCATGGCGGTATCGCTTTTGGTTTAGATCGTATTGTTACCATGATGACTGGCGCTGAATCGATTCGTGATGTGATTGCTTTCCCCAAAACACAACGGGCACAGTGTTTATTGACCCAAGCGCCTAGTCCGGTGGATGAGCGGCAATTACGCGAATTACACATCCGCCTTCGCCAAGCAGCGCCTACTGCATAAGCGCCATATCTTGAAAATCCCCGTCTCGGTTTTAGTTGTCATCTATAAATCGAATGGGGAAGTTTTATTAATCGAGCGAGCTGATCAAGAAAGCTTCTGGCAATCCGTAACAGGCAGCATTGATTTTGCTAGTGAAGATTTAAGGCAAGCTGCGATCAGGGAAGTGCAGGAAGAGACAGGTATCGATGTCCATAAGCTAAGTCCTGACGCGTTGCAAGATATGCATCACCATATTGAATACGAAATCTATCCACAATGGCGCTTTAAGTATGAAGCCGGTGTAATTAAAAATACCGAACATTGGTTCTCATTACAGGTGCCTGATGACATTGTGATTAGGCTTTCACCCCGAGAGCACATTGCTTACCAGTGGCTTCCATTTGCTACCGCTGCCGCTAAATGCTTTTCTCCTAGCAATGGCCAAGCTATTTTGCGTTTATTTTCTTCGAAGGCATCATGAGACATTTATCGGGCCCTAGACGCACAGAGCCTTCCCTGGCAGTCTCGCAACGCAGTGATTGGCGTGTCATTCGTGATCTGCTACCTTACCTATTGGAGTACCGCTTAAGGGTATTTCTTGCCCTAATGTGCTTAGTTGCGGCGAAGGTAGCTAATCTAGGTATTCCGATTTTGATGAAGCGTTTGATCGATGCTTTGAATATCAAAGCTGATTCAGGCCAAGCCTTATTGGCTGTTCCAGTTGCTCTCATCATCGCTTATGGCTTATTGAGAATCTCTGCCTCTTTATTTAATGAATTGCGCGAAGCTCTGTTTGCCAAGGTCACGCAAAACGCAGTGCGCAAGGTGGCGCTACAGGTGTTTGAGCATTTACACGCACTCTCCTTGAGTTTTCATCTGGCACGTCAGACGGGGGGAGTGAGTAGAGATATTGAGCGTGGCACCAGAGGGATTCAGTCTCTGATTCAGTATTCGCTGTATAGCATTTTGCCAACGCTCATCGAATTTATTCTGGTTCTTGGTTATCTCGCCTACTCCTACGATATTTGGTTTGCGCTCATCACGCTGGTAGCACTAGTGCTATACATTACTTTCACGGTCGTTGTGACTGAATGGCGAACCCATTTCCGTCGCACTATGAATGAGATGGATTCCAAAGCCAATCAAAAAGCGATTGACTCTTTATTGAATTTTGAGACGGTGAAGTATTTTGGCAACGAAGCGTTTGAAGCTCGACGCTATGATGAAAATCTCGCTCGCTATCAAATAGCAGCGGTCAAGTCGCAAAAGTCATTGGCCATTCTGAACTTGGGTCAGCAAACTATCATTGCGCTTGGCCTGATTCTGATTTTATGGCGCGCTACCTCAGGTGTTATCAATGGCACGATGAGTCTGGGTGACCTAGTTCTAGTCAATACGCTAATGATTCAGCTTTACATTCCCCTGAATTTTTTAGGAGTGATTTATCGAGAAATTAAGCAATCATTAACTGATATGGATCGGATGTTTTCGCTACTCAATACCGATAAAGAAATTGCTGACTCTCCCAACGCACAGCCCTTAGTTATTCAGAACTTTACGATTGGGCCTGATGTCCACTTTGAGCATGTCTCTTTCCACTACGATGCAAAGCGCGAGATTCTGCGCGATGTGAGCTTTCATATTCCAGCGGGGACTATTACGGCTGTGGTTGGTCAGAGTGGCGCAGGTAAAAGCACCTTAGCCCGTTTGCTATTTCGATTTTATGATGTGCAGTCAGGCAAGATTTTGATCGATGGGCAAAATATTCAAGATGTGCAGCAAACCAGTTTGCGTAAGGTGATTGGCATTGTTCCTCAGGACACCGTGCTATTTAACGATACGATTGGTTATAACATTGCGTACGGAAATCCAGGAGCCACTCCAGAGGCAGTTCAAGAGGCGGCGCGGGCAGCACAAATCGACGGTTTTATTGAGCGACTACCGGATCGCTATAACACCCAAGTTGGAGAGCGGGGTCTGAAGTTATCTGGAGGAGAAAAGCAAAGGGTAGCGATTGCTCGTACTTTGTTGAAGAAGCCAGCTATGCTGATCTTCGATGAAGCCACTTCAGCCCTAGATTCCAAGACAGAGCGGGCTTTTCAGGAAGAATTGCTCAGTTTAGCTAAAAATCGCACTACCCTCATCATTGCCCATCGTCTTTCAACGATTGTTCATGCAGACCAGATCTTGGTGATGGAGCATGGGCAGATTCTAGAGAGAGGCACCCATACTGAGTTGCTAGCGCTGCAAGGTCGCTACGCCGAGATGTGGCAAATGCAAGAGCGGGCTACGCTTGATTAGAATACTCTGATGAGTAATCAAAAAACCATTCTTCAAAATGCTTTTGCTGCTGCTTTAGCTGTCGCCGATCCGCAGCAGATCGTGCCCGAATACCTAGAAAAAATCTTTGCGAATGGCGCGCCAAAAGGAAAGTGCCTGGTTGTAGGTGCCGGTAAAGCAAGCGCCTCAATGGCGAGCGCTTTAGAGCAATTTGCTAAACAGCATTGGCCTAGTACGCAGATGAATGGCGTAGTTCTAACCCGCTATGGGCATGGGTCGCCAACTGAGCATATCCAGATTATTGAGGCGGGCCATCCAGTCCCAGATCAAGCGGGCATGGATGGGGCAAAAGCGGTTTTGCAATTAGTAAACCAACTGAATGCGGATGACGTATTGATTGTGTTGGTATCTGGCGGGGGCTCAAGCTTATTGACCTTACCTCAGGCTGGTATCAGCATGGAGGACATGCGTACAACAACTCAAGCATTGCTAAGATGCGGCGCCCCCATTGAGGAAATGAATATTGTTCGTAAGCACTTATCTGCAATCTTGGGCGGTAATTTAGCTAGAGCAGCTATGCAACGCGGTGCCCGAGTTGAAGCCTTATTGATTTCTGATGTCACGGGAGATCAGCCTGCGGATATTGGCAGTGGGCCTTGTGCTGCGGATTACTCAAGCTACCAGGATGCTGTTGATATTTTGGTGAAGCATCAGTTAGATGAAAGCGCGATACCGGCATCAGTAATCCAGCATTTGCAAAAAGGCCTAGCAGGGCTGATACCCGAAACACTGAAAGAATCTGATTTACAAAATGGACGCGTCAGAAATCATGTCATTGCAACCGCTTATAAAAGTTTGGAGGCGGCTGCAGACTATGTTCGCTCTGAAGGCTACGAGCCAATCATTCTGGGTGACACCATTACTGGTGAGGCTAAAGAGGTTGGCGTTGATCAGGCGAAACTTGCTAAGGAGCTGATTGAAAAAAATAGCGGGAGCAAGCCACTTGCGGTCATTTCTGGAGGTGAATGTACGGTAACCCTTCCCGCTGGCATCAAAGGTCGAGGCGGTCGTTGCAGCGAGTTTTTGCTCTCTTTATTTACAGAAACCGGACATATTTCTCAATTGGCGGCATTAGCTGCCGATACCGATGGAATTGACGGTAGTGAAAAGAACGCGGGTGCTTGGTTTACCCCAGAACTGCGTGAAGCCAGTAAAGCTAGGGGCCTTAACCCCAGTCAATTTCTGGAAAAGCATGATTGTTATGGATTCTTTGCAGAATTGAGCGCTTTGGTAGAAACTGGACCCACCCTGACCAATGTGAATGATTTCCGTATCATCTTGCTTAATTAATCTTAAAGTCATCACCATGTCGACCAAGCCACAACAGATTCAGATTACTCAGCCGGATGATTGGCATTTGCATATCCGCGATGGTGAAGTCATGGGTAGCGTGTTGGTGGATACCGCAAGACAGTTTGCGCGTGCCATCATCATGCCGAACTTAAAGCCTCCAGTTACTACGGTTGAATTGGCTAAGGCCTATCGCTCCAGAATTGAAGCTAAGCTTGCATCGCTGCAGATCAAAAACTTTACGCCTTTAATGACCTTGTATTTGACAGATAACACTTCTGCTGAAGAAGTTCGCAAGGCAAAGGCGGATGGAATTGTGGGTTTTAAGTTGTATCCTGCTGGAGCCACTACCAATAGTGATGCTGGTGTGAGTGATCTGCGTCGTTGTTATGCCGCTCTGGAAGCGATGCAAGAAGTGGGTATGCCACTGCTGGTTCACGGTGAAGTGACGAATTCTGAAATTGATATCTTTGATCGTGAAGCAGTGTTTATCGATCGTGTGCTCGAACCTTTGCGCAAAGACTTGCCAGAGCTCAAGATTAGCTTTGAGCACATTACTACCTTACAAGCTGCTCACTATGTCCGCGATGCGGCTACGAATGGAAAACATTTGATTGGCGCAACGATTACTCCGCAGCATCTATTAATGAATCGCAATGCTATTTTTGCTGGTGGGATTCGTCCACACCACTATTGCTTGCCTGTGTTGAAGCGTGAAGAGCATCGACTAGCTTTATTGGAAGTGGCTACCAGTGGTAATCCCCGTTTTTTCTTGGGCACAGATAGTGCGCCTCACTCCAAAGCTGCAAAAGAGAGCGCTTGCGGCTGTGCGGGTTGTTATAGCGCCTTCAATGCAATGGGACTGTATGCTGAAGCTTTTGATAGTGTTGGTAAGCTCGATCGCCTAGAGGGCTTTGCAAGTTTCTTTGGGCCAGATTTTTATTCCTTGCCACGTAATACCCAAAAAATGACTTTAGCAAAACAAGCTCAGAGCATTCCGCAAGCGCTGCCGTTTGGTGGTGAGACCATCATTCCGTTGCGAGCTGGCGAGAGCGTTGCCTGGTCCCTCGTTTCGGCTTAATTCCAAACGTTTTTTCCTGACTGCGTTAGACTGCAGGCGCAGAGTCAATTAGGCAATCGCCGCCTCTTTATTGAGGGGGAGGAAAGTCCGGACTCCATAGGGAAGGGTGATGGCTAACGGCCATCCACGGCGACGTGCGGAATAGGGCCACAGAGACGAGCGTATTTAGTTACGGTGAAACGCGGTAACCTCCACCCGGAGCAATCCCAAGTAAGCAGGCGATGAGGCGTCCCGCTGAGTCTGCGGGTAGGGAGCTTGAGCCGTTAGGTAACTAACGGCCTAGAGGAATGATTGCCCCTAGACGCAAGTCTAGGCGACAGAATCCGGCTTATCGATTGGCTCTGCACTTATTCGGAACGGACTTCGATGCTGTAAGTCAGTTCAGCCGTTTTAGCGAGCATCGCTGTGGCAGAGCAATACTTATCGTGAGAGAGTTTGACTGCTCGCTCAACCTTGGTTTGGTCCAAGTCTTTCCCGGTAACGATGAAATGTAAATCAATCTTAGTAAAGACTTTGGGGTCTTCGTTAGCCCTCTCAGCCTTGAGCTCCACATCGCAGCCAGAAACAGCCTGACGGGCCTTTTGTAGGATTAAAACCACATCAAAGGCTGAGCACCCGCCCGCCCCCGCCAAGAGCAGCTCCATGGGCCTAGGGGCCAGATTTTTGCCGCCGGCCTCTGGGGCGCCATCCATATTGAGTAGATGGCCACTGCCGGTTTCGGCTGAAAAAGCCATACCACCATTACCTAACCAAGAAACTGTGCAATCCATATTAGTGATCCCTAACTTCTAAATTAATCAATATTATCAATGATTTAGACATTATAGGGGGATTATGCAACGCTATCGTATATGCCAAAAAATTGACTTAGATCAATTTTCTTGCATTGCACCATAAATTATGGTCAAATAACCATATTGGTGATCAGTCTTATACAAGAGATCGATTTACCTCCCAGTGTCTCCTCCACCCAAACATCGGTGGATTCCAACCCAGGACTCGTTCCTGGGTTTTTTTTGGGTTACAATTCAAGGCTTAACTGAATTACCGACTTGTCAGCGGTAATTGTTTTACCGATTGAGTTGCTGAATCTGCGAGCCTGCAAACATAAGCAGGGCCAAAGTGGATGTAGTTTGATTGGAGTATTTTTGACAATAACAATTTGAGAAATCATGAAAACTTTTTCCGCAAAATCCCATGAGGTAACGCGTGAATGGTTCGTGATTGACGCTACGGACAAAGTCCTCGGTCGTGTCGCCAGTGAAGTGGCACACCGTCTACGCGGCAAGCACAAGCCTGAATTCACACCCCACGTTGATACGGGCGATTTTATCGTCGTAATCAACTCATCCAAGCTGCGTGTCACTGGCACCAAAGGCTTGAATAAACTCTATCACCGTCACAGTGGATACCCCGGCGGTATCAGCACGACTAACTTCGATAAGATGCAAGACCGTTTTCCTGGTCGCGCCTTAGAGAAGGCTGTGAAAGGTATGTTGCCAAAAGGCCCACTCGGCTATGCCATGATCAAGAAATTAAAAGTCTATGGCGACGCTAATCATCCGCATACGGCTCAACAGCCTAAAGCGTTAGAGATTTAAGGAACCCAAATGGCTATTAATTACGGAAATTGGAATTACGGTACAGGTCGTCGCAAGAGCTCTGTAGCCCGTGTATTTATTAAATCTGGCAAAGGTGAGATTACTGTTAACGGTAAGCCTATCGATGCTTATTTCGCACGCGAGACATCCCGCATGATCGCTCGTCAACCTTTGGCTCTGACTGCTCACCTAACTACCTTTGATATCAAAGTGAACGTAACTGGTGGTGGTGAGACTGGCCAAGCTGGCGCGGTTCGCCACGGCGTTACTCGTGCTTTGATCGACTACGACAATGCTTTGAAGCCAACCCTGTCTAAAGCAGGTTTGGTAACTCGCGATGCTCGTGAGGTTGAGCGTAAAAAGGTTGGTCTGCACGGCGCGCGTCGTCGCAAGCAGTTCAGCAAGCGCTAATTTCTTTCAGTCGCTATGTTTTGATGAAAGGGTCGCGCAAGCGGCCCTTTTTGTTTCTAAAATGAAAGTATTTGTCAGAATCAAGCAGTAAGCTATGGCTTATTGAAATTGGAGATCAGCATGATTAAGGTTGGCATCGTTGGTGGAACTGGATACACCGGAGTGGAGTTACTCCGTTTATTGACACAGCATCCTGAAGTCCAGATTCAGGCGATTACCTCGCGTACTGAAGCAGGTATGCCCGTAGCAGATATGTTTCCTTCCTTGCGTGGCCGAGTCGATCTCAAGTTCACTACGCCAGAGGATGCTAATCTAACTGAATGTGATGCCGTATTTTTTGCCACACCGCATGGTGTTGCGATGGCTCAGGCAAAAGCACTTTTGGCTGCAGGCGTTAAGGTGCTAGATTTGGCTGCAGACTTTCGTTTGAAAGACGTTGCTGAGTTTCAAAAATGGTATGGCATGGAGCATAGTTGTCCTGATGTCTTGGCAGAGGCGGTATATGGCTTGCCAGAAATTAATCGGGATGCCATTCAGAAAGCGCGGGTCGTTGGGCTTGCAGGTTGCTATCCAACTTCTGTGCAATTAGGTCTCGCGCCACTACTTTCTCCAAAATCCACTGGTGGTAAACAACTGATTGATGGCGAACATATTATTTCGGATTCGAAGTCCGGCACTTCAGGTGCAGGACGTAAAGCCGAGATCGGCACCTTGATGGCTGAGGCTAGTGATAACTTTAAGGCTTATGGCGTTAAAGGCCATCGTCACTTACCTGAGATTGTTCAAGGACTCAAAGCCATTGCTGGTCATGAACAGATTAGTTTGACATTTGTACCCCATCTCACACCAATGATTAGAGGTATTCATTCCACTTTGTATGTGCGTCTAACCGAGGTAGGCAAAGAGGTCAATTACCAAAAGCTGTATGAGAACTTCTACAAGGATGAGCCCTTTGTGGATGTGATGCCAGCCGGGAGTCATCCAGAGACGCGTTCGGTAAGAGGGAGTAATGGCCTTCGAATTGCGATCCATCGGCCTGGCAATGGCGATACTTTGGTCATTTTGGTGGTTGAGGACAATCTGGTTAAAGGGGCTTCTGGTCAGGGTGTGCAGTGCCTAAACCTGATGTTTGGCTTGCCCGAGACCATGGGCTTGACCCAGATTGCCTTATTGCCCTAAAGACCTTTCCAGCAGACTGGGGATTTAAAGCCTAAAATGAATTATTGCCTTTCGAATTAGGAGTTCATCATGACTGAAGTTGCTACCCAAGTTGCGCAGGATCTTGCAGAGCCACCAACACCGTTAGTGTTTACGGATAGCGCTGCCGCAAAAGTGGCTGACCTGATTGCCGAAGAGGGCAATCCCAGCCTCAAATTAAGAGTATTCGTCCAAGGTGGCGGTTGCTCAGGATTCCAGTATGGATTTACGTTTGATGATGCTGTGAATGAAGATGACACTGAGTTTGAAAAAAATGGTGTGACACTTCTGGTGGACTCAATGAGCTTCCAATATTTAGTTGGTGCAGAAATTGATTACAAAGAAGATATCCATGGGTCACAATTTGTGATTAAGAATCCGAATGCAACCACCACTTGCGGTTGCGGTTCTTCTTTCTCGGCTTAATACCTTTAGAAACTAGGCTGGGTAACAAGCGCCTAACATTCTGAGTCCTTTAGCACCCGTTACGGCTGGCAGATTTGCCGGCCGTTTTGCTTTATGAGCCCAGGCGAGCCAAGCAAAGGCAAGACCTTCCACGAGTTGAGGATCAATCCCAACAGCTTCACTACTCGCGATTTCTAAAGGCTGTTTAAACACATGTTGTGCTTTGACTTTGAGCAAATTCATGAGGGCTTTATTCTTTGCGCCACCCCCGCAGACAATCAACTTCTGGGTTTGCGGGGCATGATGTAGCAAAGCCTCTAAAGCAGAGTGTGCTGTTAAGTGCAGAAGTGTTGCTTGCACATCTTCGGTACGGTGATTTTCTTCGCCTAATTTTTCTTTTAACCATTCAAGATGAAAGTCATCTCGACCAGTGCTTTTTGGTGGTAACTTTTTAAAGAATGGATCAGCCAACATTTTGCTTAGTAAATCTTCATTTACTTTACCTTGTGATGCCCATGCGCCATTTTCATCAAAAGCATTACCCTGATGTTCATAAATCCAGGCATCCATCAGCATATTTCCTGGGCCACAATCAAAGCCAGTAACTGCACCATTTTTTGGAAGCAGTGTGAAATTGGCGATACCGCCAATATTGAGAATGGCGAGATTTTCAGTTGATGTAAATTGCTGCGCATGAAAAGCGGGCACTAAAGGTGCGCCGTGTCCACCAGCAGCGAGATCACGACTTCTAAAGTCAGCAATGACATCGATCCCGGTTTTCTCGGCCAAAAGGGCGGCATTCAATGTTTGGTGGGTGTATCCCAATTCCCCAAGCTGCGGTTGGTGGCGAATGGTTTGTCCATGGGCGCCAATCGCAGCGATATCAGATGGCTGCAAATGAGCCTTGTTAAGGAGTTGGCTTACTGCCTCTGCATAGGCCAAAGCCAATGCATTGCCGGCTTGCTTCTCCCGGTGGAGTTCATTCTCCCCAGGGCTTTGAAGTTCAAACAGGGCCTTACGAAGCTCAGGATCAAAGGGGGCGCTAAAGGCTGCTTGGGCGCTCGTTTCTCCATTGGGTCCGATCTTGGCTAGAACGGCGTCGATCCCATCTAGGCTAGTGCCAGACATGAGGCCAATGTAGAGAGAGTGCGGTTTGTTCATCGAGTTCTCAGGAATGCGACAATTATGCTTAACATTTGAAATACTAAATAACTGTATCAGCATCCGAATCAGTATGACGGCAAAACCAGAACAAAAATATCCTTTGACCCCTGAAGTCTTCGCGGCACTTGAAGTGACTAAACGTGGCTGTGATGAGCTATTGGTTGAGGCCGATTGGGTCCAAAAGTTAGCCCGTAGCCAAGTGACCAAGACTCCGCTCAGGATTAAATTAGGTTTAGATCCTACGGCGCCTGATATTCATTTGGGGCATACGGTAGTTCTGAATAAATTACGCCAATTGCAAGACTTAGGGCATACGGTCATCTTCTTGATCGGCGACTTTACTAGCATGATCGGTGATCCATCGGGTCGCAATGCCACTCGCCCACCATTGACTGCAGAGGAGATCGCTGTCAATGCTGAGACTTACTATCGTCAAGCAAGTATGGTGCTCGATCCTACAAAAACTGAAGTGCGCTATAACAGTGAGTGGTGTGATCCACTAGGTGCGCGCGGCATGATTCAGTTAGCAGCAAAACATACCGTTGCTCGCATGTTGGAGCGCGATGATTTTACTAAGCGCTATCGCAATGGCGTGCCTATTTCAATTCATGAGTTCTTATATCCACTCATGCAAGGTTATGACTCTGTTGCCCTCAAGAGTGATTTAGAGCTGGGTGGTACAGATCAGAAATTTAATCTTCTTGTTGGTCGTGAGCTCCAGCGTGAGTATGGCCAAGAGCCTCAATGTATTTTGACCATGCCACTCTTGGTGGGTCTAGATGGCGTTGAGAAAATGAGTAAGTCCAAAGGTAATTACATTGGCATCAGTGAAGCGCCTGGCGAGATGTTTGGCAAGCTCTTGAGTATCTCTGATGATTTGATGTGGGATTACTTCACCTTGTTGTCATTCCGCCCAATCGCTGAAATCGATCTCATGAAGCAGGAAGTTGCTGCTGGCAGAAATCCAAAAGATTGCAAAGTGTTACTTGCCCAAGAAATCGTGACACGCTTTCATTCACAAGCGGCTGCTGAAAAAGCATTAGAAGACTTTAATCACCGCGCTAAAGGTGGTGTGCCTGATGAGATTCCTGAAGTCACTCTTTCTGGCGCACCAATGCAAATTGCCAACCTTCTCAAGGCTGCTGGATTAGCGCCGTCTACATCTGAAGCGATGCGCAATATTGAGCAAAACGGTGTGAAGATTGATGGCGTAACGATTGCTGATAAGCAATTAAAGATTGAGGCCGGAACGTATATTGTGCAGGTTGGAAAGCGTAAGTTTGCAAAAGTGACGCTGAGCTAATTAGAGCTATAGATCTAAGCTGGTATTGCTACTAGGTGGCGTTAAACCAAAATGCTCATAAGCTTGACGGGTTGCCACTCTTCCTCTAGAAGTTCTCTGTAGATATCCTTGCTGAATGAGGTAGGGCTCTAGAACATCCTCAATAGTGTCACGCTCCTCACCAATTGCTGCAGCCAAATTATCAATCCCAACTGGACCACCATCGAACTTATGCATGATGGCTTCTAAGAGTTTTCTATCCATTACATCAAAGCCGCTTGGATCAACATCGAGCATTTTCAGTGCAGCATCAGCCATCGCTTTAGTAATGGTGCCTGTGCCTTTGACTTCAGCATAGTCCCGTACACGGCGCAATAGTCGATTGGCGATTCGTGGCGTTCCACGGGCACGCTTAGCGATTTCTACTGAGCCTTCTGGATCGATATCTGCTTTGAGAAGGCTTGCTGAGCGATTAATGATCTTGGTCAGCTCTTCTGTAGTGTAGAACTCGAGTCTAGCCACAATACCAAAGCGATCCCGCAGGGGGTTGGTCAGCATTCCGGCGCGTGTGGTTGCACCAATCAGAGTAAATGGCTTGAGATCAATCTTGACACTACGTGCTGCAGGGCCTTCACCAATCATGATGTCTAGGCTGTAATCTTCCAGAGCGGGATAGAGGATCTCCTCAACAACTGGAGAGAGGCGATGGATCTCATCTATAAACAAAACGTCATTGGTTTCTAAATTAGTCAGCAGTGCCGCAAGATCTCCTGGGCGATCTAGTACGGGGCCACTGGTCTGTCGCAGGTTAACGCCTAACTCTCTGGCGATGATGTGCGCTAAGGTGGTCTTACCTAAGCCAGGAGGCCCGAATAGCAAGACATGATCAAGCGCCTCTTGGCGCGCGCGAGTAGCGCTAATAAAGATCTCAAGCTGGGCGCGAGCTTTGGTTTGGCCTACGTATTCGTCTAGCTGCTTGGGGCGCAGGGCTTTTTCAAAAACCGCCTCGGCGTTACCTGCGGCACCACTGACGATGCGATCATTACCCTCTGGTAAATCTTCAGGAATAGAGTTGAGATCGTCGGTATGAATTGCCATGCTGCAAGTGTAGTGCTTTAAGCTTTAGATAGATACTTCAAGCCCATCCGAATACCGTCAGAAACTGTGCTGTCGGGTGGGATTTGTTTAAGAGTCAAGAGTGCTTCTTTTTCTGAGTAACCGAGAGCTAGAAGGGCCTGCAATATCTCGCTGCTTGCCTCAATCGCTTGCGGCTTACCATTAGCAATTCCTAAATCGGGTGCAAGCTTACCCTTTAGCTCTAAGCAAAGTCGTTCAGCAGTCTTCTTGCCAATACCAGGAACTTGGGTCAGGCGATCAGCTTCTTGAAGTGCGATGGCCTGCGCCAATTCATTGACGCTCATCCCAGAGAGAATGGCTAAAGCAGTTCTAGAGCCAACACCGCTGATCTTAATGAGTTGTCGAAATGCCTCACGCTCAGTTTCAGTAGCAAAACCAAAGAGCTGTTGGGCATCTTCACGCACTTGAAAGTGAGTGAGTAAAGTAATTTTTTGATTCACTTCGGGTAGCTGGTACAGGGTGCTCATCGGCACATCAATTTCATAGCCAACGCCTTGGCAATCCACCAGGAGGCGAGGTGGGTGAACTGAGACGAGGGTTCCTTGAATACGACCAATCATAGGGTGATCTTAACCTGTTTAGGCTTTTGGCTTCAGAGGCTTCTTAGACGCAAGTGCAGCGGTGATTGCCTTGGGTATTTGTGCATGATGCGCGGCGCAAATAGCCACACCCAAGGCATCCGAGGCATCAGAGCCGGGGGCACGATTGAGTCGGAGTAAGCGTTTAACCATTTCTTGAACCTGGGGCTTGGCAGCACGCCCTGTGCCAACGATGGCTTGCTTCACTCTTAGGGCACTGTACTCAGCTACAGGGAGTTTTTTAGAAACGAGAGCAGCGATGACTGCACCACGCGCCTGCCCCAACATTAAAGTAGAACGAGGATTCACATTCAGAAAGACCTCTTCAATTGCAGCTGACTCTGGACGATAGGTCTCCAATACTTCGATTAATCCAGCATAGAGAGCACCTAAACGCTCAGGAAGGCCTTTGGCAGGATCACCGCTTTCAATGGTGCCCGAGGCAACATAAGTCAATTTTTGTCCATCAACATCAATGACACCAAAGCCCGTTGTCCGTAACCCAGGATCAATTCCTATCCAGCGCATTGAGTAATCTCGTGCTTAATGGCGGAAGTGTCGAGTGCCAGTGAAGATCATGGCAATGCCATGTTCATTGGCTGCGGCGATGATTTCTTCATCACGCATGCTACCGCCTGGTTGAATGGCACAACTGGCACCTGCGCTAACTACAACATCCAAACCATCACGGAAGGGGAAGAAAGCGTCACTCGCCACGGCTGATCCTTTGAGGCTCAGTCCTGCATTTTCAGCTTTAATGCTTGCCATTCTTGCAGAGTCTACGCGACTCATCTGGCCAGCGCCAATACCCAGAGTCATGCCGTCTGCGCAATACACAATTGCATTCGATTTGACAAACTTCGCAACGCGCCAAGCAAACATCATGTCATTGAGCTCTTTCGGCGTAGGCTGTCTCTGACTAACCACTTTGATTTCATTTTGCAAAACATTTTTCGCATCAGGAGATTGCACTAATAAGCCACCCCCTACTCTTTTGAAATCAAAAGCATTAAAACCAGTACCTAGTGGGATTTCTAACAGGCGAACATTTTGCTTTGCCGCAAAGATCGCTAAGGCTTCTTTGCTAAAGCTGGGCGCAATCAGAACTTCCACAAATTGTTTAGAGATGGCTTCGGCCGCAGCGCCATCACAAGGTACATTCAAGGCGATGATTCCACCAAATGCGGAACTTGGATCAGTCTTAAACGCTTTTTGATAGGCCTCCAGAGCCGAGCTGGCAACTGCAACACCGCAAGGATTGGCATGTTTGATGATGACGCAGGCGGGAGTGTTATTACCATTACTGGTAGAGAAGCTTTTCACGCACTCCCAGGCAGCGTCTGCATCTGCAATATTGTTATAGGAGAGTTCTTTGCCCTGCAATTGACGGTAGTTTGCTAAGGCACCATCTACGGGTTGAAGATCTTTATAGAACGCAGCAGATTGATGAGGATTTTCACCATAGCGCATCTCCTGGACCTTCTCGAATGCCAGGTGCAGAGTCTCTGGGTATGAAGAGCGTTGCTGATGGTTCAAGTCATCACCCAAAGAAGATAGGTAATTTGCAATAGCACCATCATATTGAGCTGTATGGGCAAAGACTTTTTTCGCTAATCCCAAATTGGTTTGATAAGACACATTATTTTGATTCGCTTTCATTTCTGCGAGTACGGGTGCGTAGTCGTTTGGCGAGATCAATACCGTAACATCTTGATGATTCTTGGCAGCAGCTCGCAACATTGCTGGGCCGCCTATATCAATATTCTCAACTGCATCCTCAAAGCTGCATTCTGTTTTTGCTACTGTTTGATGAAAGGGGTAGAGGTTAATGACCAGCATATCAATCGTGCCAATACCATGCTCTTTCAGGGCGGCCATGTGCTCTTTTGAATCTCTGCGGGCTAAAAGACCACCATGCACCATCGGGTGAAGGGTCTTCACGCGACCATCCAGCATTTCCGGAAAGTGAGTTAATGCGGAGACCTCAACTACGGGTAAGTTATTTTCAGCAAGTAGCTTAGCCGTACCCCCTGTAGAGATGAGCTGGATACCCAGAGCATGAAGCTCTTTAGCAAAATCGACAATGCCGTGTTTATCGGAAACAGAGAGGAGTGCAGTACGAATCATAGGTTTTATTTAAAGAAAAGAGATTATTTAATGAGCTTGTGCTCGATTAATTTTTTATGCAAAGTATTACGGTTAATACCCAGATATTGGGCGGCGAGAGACTGATTATCTTTTGCGTGACGCATGACAATCTCTAGCATAGGTTTTTCTACTACAGCTAGCACCATTTGGTAAATATCTGACGGAGGCGTATCTTTTAGGTCATCAAGATAGTGTTGTAAATGTTTTTCAACGCACTCAGTAATAGGTTGTCTATAAGTCATTCATCAAATACCAATTTAAGCAGCTTCTAAAAAGAGGAGACGATCAGAATGGGATTTCATTTCATCAAAAAAATCATTAACCATTTGCAGTTGGGTCTTGCAATCATCGGCGGTATTCATCTTCTGTCTAAAGTGATGAGAATTACGCAAACCCTTGCAATACCAGCCAATATGCTTTCGCGCAGTACGTAGACCAGTGTATTCACCATAAAAAGCGTAATGATCGAGCAAGTGTTCGTTCATGATGTCTTGAATCTCAGCAATCTCAGGCGTTGGCAAGGTTTCACCAGTAGCAAGATAGTGCGCGATTTCTCTAAAGATCCAAGGGCGCCCCTGCGCAGCACGACCAATCATGATGGCATCAGCGCCAGTCAGTTTTAAAACTTGAGCGGCTTTTTCTGGGGTGGTGATGTCGCCATTTGCAACTACCGGAATCTTAATGCTGCTTTTTACAGCTTGAATCGTTTCGTATTCTGCTGCTCCGTGATACAAATCCGCGCGAGTACGTCCATGAATGGTCAACATAGAGATGCCAGACTGCTCTGCCAGTTTTGCTACAGCTAGTGCATTTTTATGCTCACGATCCCAGCCAGTCCGAATTTTCAGGGTAACTGGAACTGCATCAGGACCAACTCCAACAGCCTGGACTACCGCTTCAATGATTTGTTGCACCAATGGCTCGTCCCTCAATAAGGCAGAGCCAGCAGCAACATTACAGACTTTTTTCGCTGGGCAACCCATATTAATGTCAATGATTTGAGCGCCATGATCTACGTTGAGTTTGGCAGCAGCAGCCATCATGGCTGGATCAGCGCCAGCAATCTGCGCCGCAATCGGCTTGAATTCGCCTTTGTGGTTTGCGCGGCGCTGAGTCTTCTCACTGTTCCACAAGAGCGCATTAGAGGCGATCATTTCGGATACCGCATAACCAGCGCCGAGTTTTTTACAGAGCTGACGAAAAGGTCGATCTGTCACTCCTGCCATCGGGGCAACGAAGAGCTGATTGGCGAGCTGATGAGGACCGATTTTCATGTGTTTAGACGAGGCTAAAAAGGCAGTTTGAGCTGATGGGAAAGGGTGTTACTTTAGCACAGGCGTCCCTAGATTTGCCTAAATTTTAGGCAAATTAATGCTTGTATTTGAACGACCATAGAACTGCTTTAAAGGCTGCTAGCGCCTTCCAAACATCATTTGACGGGCAAGTGCGGTCTTTACGGGTGGAAGCCATTGAAGAGCCGTTAAAGCGAGGCCCCTGGCAAGTACAACGGGGATTAGGTGTGAAGTAAAGACTCTGGCCATCATATCCGTGAGACCAATCGTTGCTTTTCGATCTACTTGCCGGCTTTGGGCATATTCAGACAGTGCATGCTCGATTGCTTGCGCGCTTGCTCCTTGTGCAGATCTGGCAAATACGCCGCTGAGTTTTTCTGAGAGGAGATAGGCGTCTCGCAGGCCCAAGTTCAAACCCTGTCCTGCAACCGGGTGCAGGGTTTGAGCTGCATTGCCGATCCAAACGGCATTGCCTTGATGAATCTGTTTGCGGTAATTGAGGCCTAAATCGTAAAAGCGACGATCTTGTATCTTAAGAAAGCGCCCAATCCGTGTGCCAAATTCACTCTCCAGAGCAGAGAGAAATTCTGCATCCTTTAAGGCAAGCCGTTTTTTGGTGGAGTCAGGAAAGCCGCACCAGACAAGATTCAAAATATTACTGCCATAGTGACTGGGAAGAAGTGCTAGGGGGCCCTCTGAGGTGAACCGCTCCCATGCCATATGCGCGGTTGCTGTTTCCACTTCAACTAGGCCAACTAAAGCAGCTTGGCCATAGTCTCGACCAGATTCAACCCAATCTTGGGTTTTAAATAATCCCCCTTCGGCATGCACGATGCAATTGGCTTCGATTGTTGGTGCTACCCCAGCTGCATCAATATGTTCCCAAGAAAAATTTTGACTATTCTGTTGTAAAGTGCGTAGCGCATTGCGTAACGCCAGATGAATATCTCGGTAGCGAACAATATGGCCAAGTGCATCTTGCTTGAGCTCTTCTCTAGTCATCAAGGCGCGACCAAAACGGCCGGCTTGAGACACATGCACTTGATGAATGGGTGCGCTATCGGTAGGCCAGGCACCAATCGTATCGAGTAAAAGCTTGCTACCATGAGAGAGGGCGATACCTCTAGTATCAGCAGAGCCTAGATCCTGATCGTTTCTTGAATTACGATCGAGGAGAGTAAGTCGAGCTTCCGGATGCTTTTGCAGAGTCCATGCGGCACAAGCCAGACCAACGGGACCACCACCTAAAATCAGAATGTCGCAAGCAGTGTTTTTCATCGGATTGCGATTACTGGCGCATGAGGGATTCGATTTCTTCGGCCTTAACGGGCACTCCACGAGAAATCAATTCACAACCTGAAGCAGTGACAACGGCATCATCTTCAATCCGGATGCCAATATTCCAAAAGGCTTCGGATATATCTTCTGCCGGCCTGATGTAAAGGCCAGGCTCAATAGTGAGAGTCATATTAGGCTGGAGAATACGCCAAGGCTTTTCTGTTTGGGTACTGGCCTCTCTGTAGGAGCCCACATCATGAACGTCCATTCCCAACCAATGTGAAGTGCGGTGCATATAAAAGCGACGATAGGCACCGGTTTCGATGGCATTTTGTAGGGAGCCCAATTCAGTAAGTTTGAGAAGCTTTTCATCCAGCAGTCCTTGAGTTAATACTTTGACAGCAGCTTCATGCGGCTGAATAAAAGTATTGCCCGGACGCGTTTCTGCAATCGCTGCTGCTTGAGCTTGCACAGTGATCTCATACAAAGCCCGCTGTGGACCGGTAAATTTTCCATTCACAGGAAAAGTGCGAGTAATGTCAGAGGCATAACTATCGAGTTCGCAGCCTGCATCAATCAGACATAAATCGCCGCTCTGCAATTGTGCATTGCCAGCTCGGTAATGGAGAATGCAAGCATTCTCGCCAGCAGCTACGATGCTGTTATAGGCTACGCTTTGCGAGCCGTGAAAACGAAATTCGTGAAGCAGTTCAGCTTCGAGTTGGTATTCACGCATGCCGGGTTTGCAGGTTTGCATCGCCCGAATGTGGGCGCGTGCTGAAATAGCTGCGGCCTGTTTCATGATATCGATTTCATGAGCATCTTTGAATAAGCGCATTTCATGAATCAGCGCATCAACATCATGCAATTGCGTTGGTGGATTCAGGCCTGAGCGACTTTGTTTACGTACTTGTTCCATCCAATGTCTTAGGCGACGATCTGATTCCGCATTCTCGGCCAAGCGAAGGTAAATTGCTTCATGCCTACTCAATAATTCACTGAGTTTGGTATCTAACTCTTGGTTGCTGTAGGCAAACTCCAGTCCCAGCGATTCAGGTGCCGCATCTGGCCCCAGTCGGATTCCATCCCAAATTTCTCTCTCAAGATCTTTTGGGCGACAGAATAAGTGTGACTCAACCGACTTACCCTGCACGATGATGACTAATGTTGCTCCTGGCTCATCAAAGCCAGTGAGGTAAAAGAAATCACTGTCATGGCGATAAGGAAATTCGCTATCCCGATTACGCGCTAATTCTGGCGCAGTTGAAATAATCGCAATACCGCTCCCAGTTTTAGACTGGATCTGTTCTGCGAGTTTTAATCTGCGAGATTGGTAAATTTCAGCTTGATGCATATGCCGCATTGAGTTCTTTTAAGCGTTGAGGTGTACCGACATCGTGCCACGGACCGAGATATTTTTCACCGAGAACCTGATTTTTGCCCATGGCCTCTCTCAAAAGGGGGGCTAATTTAGCCGATGCCCCACTTTGGATATGTGTAAATAGGCTGTAGTGATAGATCCCGATCCCTGAGAAGGTAAGTTTTTCTGCATTGGGTGAGAGGTTATCTTGAATTAACCCATCTTTTAGATAAAAGTCACCATTGGGATGCTGGGCCGGATTGGGCACCATCACGAGATAGGCCAAAGGTTTTGCAGGATTGGCTCTTAAGGTGGAAATTTGCTCTAAAAGAGCCTCAATGGGAAAGTTGGGGCAGAAAACATCCCCGTTGATGACTAGCAAATAATCCTTTGGTTTGAGCAGTTTCAAGGCTTGATGAATGCCACCCGCAGTTTCCAGTGCGGTGCCTTCCCGAGAATATTCAATATGTAAGCCAAATTGAGCCCCGTCACCCAGTGCATCTTCAATTTTTTCTCCAAGCCAAGCGTGATTAATCACCACTTCCTTGATTCCTGCTTTGCTGAGTAAGTTGAGGTGTCTTTCTAATAAAGATTGATTACCAATTTTCAGTAATGGCTTAGGTAAATCATCTGTAAGAGGACGCATACGTTCACCTCTACCCGCAGCAAGCAAAAGACACGGAAGTGCAGAAAATTGACTCATCTACGAGTAGATTCCAAAAGACGAGCAAGTGGTCTTAGCTCGATATAGCGATTGGCTGTTGCAATCGCGTATTCCAAGACGAGGGGAATATCTTTTAGATAAGCATCTTTGCCATCGCGATGAAATAGCCTTGCAAAGATACCTAAGATTTTGAGATGACGTTGCAGTCCCATCCATTCGAAATCGCGATAAAACTCACCAAAATCATCTGGCATTGCAAGTCCAGCCTTTCTTCCGGCTTCCCAAAAACGAATAACCCAGTCTATGACGTTCTCTTCAGGCCATGCAATATAGGCATCACGCCAAAGCGATGCAGCATCGTAAGTAATTGGGCCATACACTGCATCTTGAAAGTCAATCACGCCCGGATTGTTTTGTTCTGTAACCATCAAATTACGTGAATGGTAGTCGCGATGAACATAGACTTTGGCTTGCGCTAGATTATTTTGAATGATGTGATCAAAAGCCTCTTGGATGAGCTGTTCTTGTTTTAAATCCAATTGAATACCAAGATGCTTATTTAAATACCACTCTGGAAAGAGTTGGAGCTCGCGCAGTAAAAGAGTGGCATCATAGTTTGGAAGTACATCTGGTTTACTGGCTAATTGCATTTTGATCAATGCCTGAGTTGCATCTTCATAAAGCCAGTTTGCTGCGTCAGGATTGAGTTCTGCGAGATAGGTTTTTCTACCCAAATCGTTGAGCAAAAGAAAGCCCTCAGCGATATTCTTTTCCAGGATTTTGGGGACATTAAGACCCGCATTTTCAAGTAATAGGTCAACCTGAATAAAGTCGTCTAAGGGTTCATGTTCAGGCGGGGCATCCATGACGATCAAAGTCTCAAAATGAGGGGTTTTGGACGCAATTCGGAAATACCTCCGAAAACTGGCATCAGCAGAAGCCGGTGCCAAACTGGCAAGGTCTAATTGCCAGCTAGGCTCTAGGCCTTTTAGCCATTTGCGCAGGGTGTCTAAGCGTATGTCGGTCATGTCGATTCGTATAATAAGGCGGGTCAAGATCCATGAGTCATTATCGCCGTCGCGCCGGCCTTTGCGCCCCTCTTTTTAGTAAGCTAATCCTGCGCGTTTTGATGGGGTTAGGTTTGCTTGGGCTGGCTACTCATTCGATTGCCCAGGCCCCCGCTCCATTACCCCTCAATTCTCAATCATCCGTAGGCTCTATTTTAATTCCTGATCGAGGCGATGTAACGGTTTTGAAATTGGATGATCAATTGCGTGTAGGCAAGCCTATTACAGATGGCAAGGCTTTAACTTTTACATCAAGCGATGCGATTAATGGATTAGTTGATCGAGATATGCATTTGATTGGTCGCGCACAAATCCGTCGTAATGGCGCCGTCATGAAAGCCGATGAAATTTCTTACGACCCGGATAGTGATGTGGCGACATTAATTGGCAATGCCGAATTAATTAAAGGAAACACTGCCTTTAAGGGGCCTACTGCACGCTTTAATGTCGATGCCCGTGAGGGTGAGATGGAAACGCCGAATTATGAGTTGCGTGATTCCCATGCAAATGGAAATGCAAAAAAACTAACAGTCCAAAGCGCCGATGTATTTGTGTTTGATAACGCAACCTATACAACCTGTAATCCAGAAAATCTCGATTGGTATTTCACGGCCAGCAAAATTGAAATCGATAATGAACAGAAAGAAATGACTGGTACTAACGGGGTGATGCGATTCTTTGATGTACCAATTGCCTATGTGCCGTATTTCTCTGTTCCCACTTCTGGCCAGCGGCGTTCTGGTTTATTGGCTCCAGTCGCTGGGTATAACTCTAATAATGGTATTGATGTCACGCAGCCGTATTACGTCAATATCGCTCCCAATCGAGATCTTTTATTGCTACCGAGGGTAATGGGACAGCGCGGAACTCAATTAGGAGCTCAGTATCGTTTCTTGGATAAAAATGATATTGGCACATTGGGGGGTGATTATTTACCTTACGATCGGAAAACGGGAACTAACCGCTGGCGCTATGACTGGCAACAGCGAGAAAATTTTAATGGCGCTCTAAGTCAAAATGGAATTCCGATTCCAGGGGCTTGGACTGGTTATGCCAATATCGCACGTGTTTCAGATAATTTATATCCAACAGACTTTTCACAAAGTATTGCTGGAGCCGTTACAAGCCAGTTTCGTCAAGAAGTCGGAACTAATAAACAGCTCACCGATAGCTTGAGTAACTGGAATGTATCAGCGCGCGCCCTAACATTTCAAACTTTACAGCCAGATCCAACGGTAACTGTTCAATCACCGTACAACATCATGCCGAACATCACTGCTGCCTACAATAATCGACTCACGCCAACTGCTTCTGATGTCAGTGGTAAATATGTGACCTTACCTAGCGGCCCTGCCACAACCTTTTCTACGGATTACACACGCTTTGCATACAACATTGGTGGGAATTTAGCTGCTACTGCTCCTGGTGTATATAGTCAGGCTGATAGAACGGTTGTCAAGGGGGCTATGGCGTTACCCCAGGTTACTCCTGGTTACTACATCACGCCGAAAGTCAGTTTTCAATCTAATACCTATAACGCGACTGCTTTTAACAACAGTACTGTAGCGCCCGCTCAAGGCTTTGTGCTGCCTACCTTTAGTTTGGACTCTGGCGTAGCTTACGAACGCGATGCGGCGGAGCTAAAAAGTTTTTTTGGCAGAGATATGCTGCTAACCATGGAGCCACGTGCATTTTACGTATACACGCCATATCAGGATCAGACCAATACACCCCTGTTTGATACTGCAGATGGTGGCTTTGGCCTGATTCAAGTTTTTAGTGAGAATAATTTTATTGGTAACGACCGTATTGCTGATAACAATAAATTGACTGGGGGTGTGACGAGCCGCATGATTGAGGCGAATACAGGCGCTGAAAGAGCTTCGGTAACACTTGCGCAACGTCAGCAATTCACGGCACAACGGGTAGGCTTGAATGGCACAATTGCCAATCCTTCAACATACCAAGATACCCTAGGCTCTGCATCCGTTAGATTGCTTGGTAATCTCAGTGTTGATGCGTTTGGAGACTACAACGCTCAGCTAAATCAGTTTGTTCAAACTACTGCTGGAACTAGTTGGCGCCCTACGCCGGGCAGAAGTTTAAATATCGGCTACCGAAACGTATATACCCCACCTGTTATAGCCTCTACTCAGAATAACCAAGCTGCGGCACCAGGTACAACAACAACCAACCAATACAATATTTCTGGACAATGGCCGCTCACCCGTGAGGTCTCTGTATTGGGGCGCTGGGGTTACGATGCCTTAGCAGGTAAAACCTTGAATTCCTTAGCGGCACTAGAGTGGACCCGAGATTGCTGGACCTTTCGAGGCGCGTACTCTCAGGTAGTGAATACTTCGCAACTCATGACCACCCAAGTGCTCTTCCAGGTGGAGTTTAGGGGTTTTGCTAGTGCAGGTAGTAACCCAGTTGATATCATGAAGTTAAATGTTCCTGGATATTTGCCAACTTCGAAGCCTGTGCCACCTTCAATATATGAGAATTATCAATGATGCATTTAAGAAATAACCTCAAAAAAATCCTCTCAGGTGCGGTACTCGCAGGGCTTACTTTGCTATCAATTTCTTCTGGCGCGCAAAATTCCACTAGCT